>JAHDEV010000105.1 GCA_020628615.1 Dokdonia sp. | reverse complement strand
AGTTTTGGGCTCCATACAGCAATTGCATAGCTACCAGGCAGTATAGCTACCATACCACCACCTACACCACTTTTACCTGGTAAACCTACTTTATAAGCAAACTCGCCAGCTTCATCATAAAAACCACAGGTTTGCATAATGGCGTTAATGCGTTTGGCTTGATTAGGTGTGACAATTGTTTTGCCGGTTTTAAACTGCTTCCCACGGTTTGCAAGAAATCCGAAGGTATATGAGAGTTGCTCACACGTCATCTCGATACTACATAGGTGAAAGTATAGGTCTGTAACCTGGTCACAGGTATTTTTTATGTTATTAAACGACTTTATAAAATTTGCAAGTGCAAAGTTGCGATAACCCGTTTGCTGCTCAGAATGAGCAATATTTTCAGAATACTGTAAGTCTTCTATACCAGATACCTCGCGTATGTAATCTAGCAATGCTTCTTTTGGGTTATCAAAAAGCTCACAAATAATATCACATACCACAATTGCACCCGCATTAATAAGCGGATTTCTAGGGATGCCATTCTCACTCTCTAGTTGCACTAGTGAGTTAAAGGCCGTACCAGAAGGTTCAAAATCCATACGTTTCCATAGGTTATCACCTATTTTAGAAAGCACGAGACTAAGTGAAAGCACTTTTGCAATACTCTGTATAGAAAATTTTACAGTGGCATCACCCGCTGTAAACACCTCACCGGTCTGAGTGGTGAGACATACGCCAAATTTTGTATCATCTACCTTAGCAAGTTCTGGTATGTAGCTTGCTACACTGCCGCTATTTTCCATAGCGAGTACCTTTTTGTACGTTTTATCTACTATAGGCTGGCAATCTATCATTGTCTAATTATTTTGTAGGGTTAACGTTTCAATAAGTCGAACGCCACCATTTTCTTTCTTTTCAAAAAGGAAGGAGATGCTTTTTCCTTGATAAAACTTAGGGTACTTTGCCTTGCGTTTACGCTTTCGCGAAAGCATCTCTATCACAAACAGATCGGTATCTGTCTCAGAAACATAAAGCTGGTATTTTGATCTTTTTTTGTCTCCAGCTTTTTTAAAGCTTTCTATCTCCTTAGGTTGATATAAATCGCCAAAAAAGTTTTCAAAATCTTTGTCGTTAAAACGAGTATCGAGACCATCTAGCCAAAATGCATAGGCTTGGTTTGTAAAACTTATAGTTTTTGAACCCGTAGCAATTGCCGTCGCACCTGTTTGCTTAAAAGCAGATGATTTTTTTACAAGATCAATAGCTTGCTTGTAAATGTCTGTTGTTTCTTGTGCTTGTAGCCCAAGGCTCAAACACAATATGGTGATGATAAGTGATAATTTCATTAGAGTACTTTTCCTTTTATTTTTTTCCAAACCGCAATGAGCAAAGCTCCAGAAGTGAAGCAAAAACTAAGCCCTATGAGTGCATTAGTAAGTTGGCCATAAATGAAGTAACCAGTGGTAAATAGCGTTCCGTAAATTAATACACAGCCTAGTAGCATTGCGACTATTCCCATAGGCACGCTCCACGCTTCTGTATGTTGTACGATGGGAACTCCTTCTTGGTCTGCAGCAGTGACAATTCCTTTCCAGCCTGGCCCACCTGGTTGTGTTTTTTTATAAAATGTATACAGTGTTTCTTTAGTTTCTGGTTTTGTGAGATAAGTAACAACAAGCCATATAAGCGTTGAGGTAAACACCACAAAAGGAAACTTAGCATATCCAGGCATCATCCCGCTAGTGCCAAAAAGCGTTTCTCCCAGCGAGGTAAATTCTATGAGTATAGAAATGATACCAGAGGCGAGCATCGCGCTTATCTCTGTCCACGCATTAATGCGCCACCAGAACCAGCGCAGTATAAAGATGAGCCCAGTACCTGCCCCAAACATTAGTATGATATTAAAAAGCTGTAACGCATTAGTAAGCGCCAGTGCGATACCTGCACTCACTACCATAAGTATCACTGTGGTGATGCGACCTACAGCGACCAGCTCCTTCTCTGTCGCTTCTGGTTTAATTTGTTGTGCATACACATCATTTACCACATATGATGCTCCCCAGTTAAGGTGTGTGCTTATCGTACTCATATATGCTGCAGATAGTGATGCAAGCACAAGGCCTAGCAAACCGCTAGGTAGCATTGTGAGCATTGCAGAGTAGGCAAGATCTTGCCCTAGCTTATCTTCAGAAATATTTGGGAAGGCTTCTTGTATACTTGCGAGGTCTGGAAATACTATAAGTGAGGCTAGTGCTACTAGAATCCACGGCCAGGGGCGTAGCGCGTAGTGCATAATGTTATAAAAGAAGGTTGCACCTATGGCGTGATTTTCATCTTTGGCAGCGAGCATACGTTGTGCAACATAACCACCACCGCCAGGCTCAGATCCTGGGTACCAAGAGCTCCACCATTGTACCGCTAGTGGTATAATAAGTAGCGTGATGAGCATCTCTGTATTATTAAAATCTGGAAGAATATCAATCTTATCTTTTACATTATCGTGTGTAATAAGCGCTTCAAGCCCTCCTATTTCTGGCATACCTACAATATAATATGCCGCCCCAAAGGCTCCTGCCATCGCCACAAAAAACAATATAAAATCTGTGTATACCACACCTTTAAACCCACCTATGGCGCTAAAGAGTACAGTAATTACACCAGCAACAACAACCGTAGTTATTGGGTCAAGGCCTAGCATTACTTCGCCTATTTTTATGGCAGCTAGGGTAACACCCGCCATAGCCAGTACGTTAAAAACAATGCCTAGATAGATCGCTCTAAAACCTCTTAAAAACCGTGCCGGGGCACCGCCATAACGCAGCTCATAAAACTCAATATCTGTCTTTACCTCAGACTTGCGCCACAGCTTTGCATACACAAAGACGGTGAGCAGTCCAGTAACTAAAAATGCCCACCAGACCCAGTTACCAGATACACCATTAGTACGCACAATATCTGTCACCAGATTAGGCGTATCTGTAGAGAAGGTTGTAGCAACCATAGATAAGCCTAGTAACCACCACGGCATATTACGACCAGATAGAAAATATTGAGTCGTGTTTTTTCCAGCGCTTTTACCTACATAAAAGCCTACGCCTAGTATGATTACAAAGAGCGCTATAATGATGGTAATGTCTAATCCAGATAAGTCTATCATAAGTATGTGCGTAAATTATCTTATATTTAAGTAGAAATACTAGGCGAAAGATAAGCATTCATCGCAATAGTTTTTTTGATTAAGTAGCATCATTATCTCCCTCACAAACCATTCTTGTATATCAGTGTAGTACTATTTTTATTACGCTTTCGCGAAAGCGTACTTACAATGCTTTTTAATAAACCCTCACATAAAGATATGAATCCAGCAGAAGCCTATATACTCTCAAAACCAGAACCTTGGTGCACAATGCTTATTGAGCTACAAGCCATTATAAAAGGTACCGTGCCTGAGGTAGAGGAGACCTTTAAATGGAATTTACCGTTTTATATGCTCGATGGTAAAATGTTTTGTTTTCTCAATTTTAGAAAGTCGTTTGTAGACGTGGGTTTTCCTCGTGGGGTGCAAATAAGTGTTCATAAAGAAGCACTTGTGGGAGGCGAAAAAAGGAAAAATCTAAGGTCACTACGCTATAAAGAGTTAAAAGATGTTGATTTTGAGATACTTATGGGTATCTTGTTAAACGTAGCCCACAGGGCTGTCACAAATGTGTAGTTTTATAAATAGGGCATTTACCCCTAATAATAACGTTATATATAATTGTAAAAAGGGTAAATATCATCTAATTTTATACCTAACAACTTGCCATCCAAATGAATCGTAGTTCTAGCAATAGAATTAAGAATTTGATAGCAAGCCGGGGGGCTTTTGGGGGAAAGCCTCCCTTTTTTAATTTTGCTGCAATTATGCTACTATAATTGTACACTAGTACCACGACTATTTCTCAAAAAAAAGCCTCCACAAATCTTTGATTTATGGAGGTTTGAAAGCTGTGATGAAGCTTAGGCTTATGGTTTAAACAATCCGCTTTTTAGGGCATAAATAACAAGACCTGTTCTGTTTTTTAAATTTAATTTTGAGAACACACTATCTCTATATCCTTGTACCGTCTTAGGGCTTAAAAACATTACAGATGCAATCTCATTATAAGTCATCTCTGTGCAGGCGTGTTTTATAAACTCTATTTCTCTATCCCTAAGTTCATCTCTATTATCTCCATCTAAGCTTTTTACAAGAAGCTGGCTCACGGTATTAGTATGGTAATACCCATTTATGATAAGCTCATTAAGTGCGTTTTCTAGTACCTTTTTTTCGGTGTCTTTAAGGAGGTATCCTTTTGCACCTGCGCGTATCATTTTTAAAATAGTATGATCATCCTCCTCTACAGAGAGCGCAAGCACTAGTATGTCTGGATAGAGCTCTTTGAGATGTGTAGTAGCCTCAATACCGTCCATAATAGGCATATTTACATCCATAAGGACTATGTCTGGACGCTTGTTTTCAAACTTAAGGTTGTCTAGTAGCTCTTGCCCATTTTTACAGGTATAAAGCACTTTAAAATTTTCAAATGAATTTACTAAGCCGCTTATGGCCTGGCTAAGTAATGTATGATCATCTACAATAACTATTGTTTTCATAATGATGGTTTTTTATAGTTAAGTGATAGCGTTGTGCCCTCATTAACTTGTGACATATATTGTATGGTAGCGCCTATAAGCTTTGCGCGTGTTTCTATATTAGTAAGGCCTATACCATTTTTTGCTCTGGCTTTTTCATAATCAAAACCTACTCCGTTATCTTTTACGGTAATGAGTACAGTGTCACCTCTATAGTTGAGGTGTACATCTAGGTGCGTAGCTTTAGAGTGCTTTATGGTGTTTGTAAAAAACTCTTGCAATATTCTAAAGATAATGGTCTCAATCTTTTTATCTATTTCTATTGGGCTGCCAGATATTTTGAGCGATGGTTTTAGATAAGCCATTCTCTCAAAGCGTTCTAGCTCTAGGTTAAGTGCCTCTGGTAAAGACATATTTTTAAGCGCTTCTGGGTTTATGAGTTTTGACAGTGCTCGTATCTCAGTAAGACCCTTACCTATGGTTGCTACTGCCTCGTCTAGATCTTGCTGGCTACCACCAGAGTTTTGTGTTTGTATTTTTGCTAGTGTAAGTAGCTGCCCTATATTATCGTGTAGCTCCCAGCTTATGTTACGTAGCGTTTCCTCACGTATCTCTATCTGTGTTTCTGTAATTTCTCTTTCAAAACGTTGTTTTGCCTCTTCTTGTTCTAACAGTAAGCTGTTTTTACGCTTCATAAAAACAGAAAATAGCACTACTACAACAACCAGCAGTAGTAGTAAAATGGTGATGGCAACAAGCACTATAAAAAGAGTGCCGCTATCTTGATCTTGAATCAGAAACATAGATTGCTATTGGGGTGTGATTAAATTAAGAGTTCAAGATACTTATTTTGGTACGCATTCACCATAGGGCATTTGCCCTTTAGTTTACAGTAGGAGCTTTAAAATTTGCATCTAGAAAGCTCTCTTATAAGACCTCTCTTGCTCTTGGTTTTGTCCATATAAAGCCAAAAACAAGTAAGGCATTTGCAAACAGTAAGGCCGCAGTCTGTACGCCCCTCAAGATATCTAGCATAGCTCTGGAGTAGTTAAAGTCCATCTGCCCCGTCAAAAAAGGAGCCAGCGGAATAAAGGAAATACCAAAAACTAGATAAGCTGTAAAAACAAAAAGCGCTAGCTCATTTTTTACCCGCAAACTGTCATCACTCTTAAGGCGCTCTACGGCATAAATCATAAGTAAAAACACCATTACCACCATTGCGATACTATACGTTTTACTCATATAGAATGTAATTACAGGTACAGTAAAACCTCTTATAATTACTGCGGTCATCATTATAGTAGCAATAACTAGTACGAGTCGTTTTCTGGTTTTATTTTTTATATGATCATAAATCATTTTATAAAATAGGGTGTAAAACAAGAACGCATACAGATTATATACCCAGTGATTATTGTGGTAGTAATGTGAGTAAACCCTAGCCATACCTTCGGTAATAACGGCTATCCAGAGTATGTACAGTATCGTTTTTATAGGCAGGTGTTTGTACTTGTAGAAGAAAATAGTTGCCACAAGTGCCGCTATAATTTCAGATATGTACATTAGGGTGCTCAAGGAGGTAGGTTTATTTGATGAGATTGAAAGGTAGTAAATTAGAAATTTTCATTTTGTAAGATTTTTACGCTAGAGGGTTGTGTTACGCTTTCGCGAAAGCGTACTCAAAACCAAATTTTAAAAAAACGACAGAAACTCCATTTACCGTACACGCGACTTATTATCAAAACGATAATAGAGTGCAATTGCACAAAACAAAGTCGCTACTAAAAATAGTAGAAACAAAATGGTCACGCAGACCAGCCATATGACAAGAACTTCTTCCTTAATCATTAGGTACGCCTTATTAAAGTTGCTGAATGTACTCCTCTATAAAAACCAAATGCAATCGTGCCATAACACGCAATTACTGCAATAAATTGAATAAGAAAAATTGCCTCATATATGAAAACACTATCCTTAACAAGGAAGTACCGCGAAAACATAATGACGGGATATGAAATGTGGAATATTAAAAAACCAATACATACCCACAAAAAGATATCTCTGGTGTATGCTGCAATTTTATTACTTTTTAATTGCTCCACTAGGTATAGCGTGAGTGCTATAATGATTAAAATAGTAGATAATGTAAATGAGAACACAGGCCAGTCTTTAAAAGGATCTTGTGTAATCGCAGTAATAGTAAATGCGATAGCGCTTATTATGATTAATACATTTGCTATAGCGATGCGTGTGTGATGTGATAAATGCAATCTTGTGATTATTAATAAGCCTAAACAAACGATAACCTCGTAAAAATTATAAAGTATCTCAAACCTATAGGGTGCTAGTAGTATGTGACAAGCAAACTCATTAATGGCGATATACCATAACAGCGGTAGCATCCATTTTAATGGGGTTGACTTGTACTTTTTATAATATACAGTGGCAGAGATTGCGGCAGCAAACTCAAATAATAGCACTATGTATATTAGGTAATCCATTTTAATGATTGTTCTTTTCTATTTTTTCTCCCCAATGAAAACCAAAAGCTATTGTTAAATAAGTGATCATTATGATAACTACTTGAATATAATTGAGCGGATCTAAAATTGATTTGATATCACCTAGAAATTTTCGTGCATATATTAATATGGGATATGAAATGTGAAAAATTAAAAACCCTGAGCACACCCATAAAAAAATATTCCTATTCACTTTTATTATTATTTTTTTATTAAGTAGTTCTACTAAATAAAGTAATAGCGCTATAACAATCAAAAATGCAGAAATTGTAAAGCTTAAACTCGTGTACTCTCTGTAGGGGTTGATTGTCAAAAAGTTAATGAAGAAAGAGCTTATATTTAGGGCAATCAAAATGTTTATTCCTCTTTGCCATTTTTTTTCAACAACAGATAGTCTTAGTACTATTAAAATCGTACAAGATGTGATAAAGTCATAAATGTTGTAGAGTAGGTAAAATAATTTTTCTTCTAAAATAAAATTACAAACTACTTCATTTATTGGGATGTACCAAAGCAAAGGTAAAAGCCACTTTAAGCTTGAGTTTTTATATTTATAATAGTAAATTGATGCAGAGATTGCTGCAATAAATTCAGCTCCTAAAACAAGGATGTACGATAATGTATAATTACCCATATGGATTGCACCAATTTACTATTATAACCTTTTATCTTTTTATTGATAATCGTTACTGTCATTATTAGGAGGAGGTCTAGGCTTAAAATGATCTGCTGCTAGACTTTGAATAGGATCTTGCACCAGCATTTTTAAATTAGCCTGATTCGTCGTTTGACCTGCTTCTTTTGGGACTGCTATTAACTTTCCTACCGGCACCGCTGTGCTCTTTCCATTTTCTGTCTTAATTGCAAAAGAAACATCGTCTATTATGTCACCTCTTGCGCCAGCTTCCATTATAGGATTGAGAAAAACAGT
>JAHDEV010000104.1 GCA_020628615.1 Dokdonia sp. | reverse complement strand
ATGACTAGACATTCACATTATATCTTAATTATCCTTTTTTTCAGTACTTATTGTATTGGACAAACATCAATGCAAACTGAAATAAGACGTATTGATTTGCCAAAAGATTTTATTTTAAAAAATGAAATAGCAAAAGAAATAATCGTGACAAAGAAAATTAATCCTGGTCAGGATTTTTCATATGTTGAAAAAACTATCTACACTTTTCCAAAACAATCATTGATCCGGACAAAACGATATAAAAATTCCAAATTAGAATCAACAAAAGAATTTTCTATAGACTCTCTAAATAGAGTTATAAAAAACATCGTGAGATTTAAACATAAAGCTTTGGGTTGGCAAACATCAAAATATGAAACTATTTATCGAACGAAAACAAAAGATTTAAAAATGCTAAATCTAGATGACTCCGTGAATTATATAATGAGAGTAGTTTTCGATGAAAATGACAATCCTATTGAAATCAAAACTCTTAATAGCAACGATGAATTAATTGGATTATCTACGGCTGTCTATGATTATGATAACAATAGCTTTATTTATACTGTTTTCAAAAAAGACGGTACAATAGTTTTAAATAAAAATGAATACTTTAAAAAAGATTACGAAATACAAAGAAATGAATTTGGGGATTTGCAAGAATTTTACTGGCCAACATCAAGTTCTAACATTAAATATATCATTGAATACAAATATGATGACAAAGGAAATTGGACAAAAATGAAGAAGTTACAATTTGATGGAAAGAAAAAGAAAACAACCGAAATCATAAGTAGGAAAATTAAATACGCAAAAATCTAGCTGCCACTAGAATTATGCTAAGAATCTAAAAACTCATAGTTTTCACAACCCCAAACCCACCACCACATGTTTGAAAAATCAAAATCCTTCTTATACAGAATCGTTTTTATGATTTTGTTTATTGTACTTGCCAAAACTTGCGTCTCAGACTATATTAATGGTGGTGATGAGTATAAAATAAGCGAACTAGAACAAATGATTAGTGAGAACACCGTTGTCACTGCAAGCTTATCAAATGAGTACACAGAGTCTACGGTCGCAAGTGTGGTCAAGCTTTATAAGTTTGACTATAGGTTTGATCTCAATGGCCAGTCTTACACTGGTAAAATCACGCTCAATGCGGTACCTAATACTAGCAAACTTAACATCTACTACCTAAGCGATGACCCTAGCATTATCGCTGCAGATCCGTATGAATCCATCGCAAGAGAAAAGGAAAAAGGAAGCTCTATTTCTGAGCTACTCATAGGGATTGTTTGGGGAGTGCTAGCTATCATATTATTAATTTCCTTGATAGCTACCATTAAAAGCACCAAAACACCCAAAGACCCTACTAGCGAAATTAAAACAGCTCCTAAGAGCATTAAAACTCGCACAAAGAAGAAAAAAGCAGCACCAGTTCCAGAAATCACACCAGAAGAAGAACGCCTACGCGCCCTTGAAAAAGAACGTATCCGTAAAGAAAAGGAGGATCCATCTAGGTTTATGCCAAAGTAGGTAAATGGGATAAGACCACTCCAAAATACTTTAATTACCAAATGAACAATCATTTTACAATCAAAATAACCGTTATGAAAATCAAAGAAATATTTACACTCCTTTCTATACTATTAATATTTGGGTGTGAGAATTCAAACGCTCAAATAAAAAACAGCGATTCAACTTTAGAAGAAGAAAAAGTTTACGGAGACTTTAATGGTGATGGCAAAAAGGAGTATGCTTGGGTAAAAGCACCTGAAAGGCTTGATGATTATGATATAGATTGGGGCGAAGATGATGCTAGAGGAGATTTGGCATTTTATTGTCCAGGTGGTTGCAACAGCATAATTTATTTTTCAGACAGGAGTATTGTACCGATTACTATAGAACACTCTTTTGGTGGAAGTTTGGAAAATTATGGAGATTTAAATAATGACGGCTCAGACAATCTCGGTTTTTGGAATGCAAATATTGCAGTATCAGGAACTGGAAGTACTCTTTACGTCTTTAAAACAAAGAACAGTGAGCAAAACTATACCAATTCTGAAAGCAAAGACTTCTTGTTAATTGAGCCAATTTATGTAAAACTTGATGCAATGGGATATCACGATATCGATACTGTTATTAAAAAACTAGATGGCAATAGACTTGAAATAACCGAGATTTTTAGTTTTGATAAACCTATTAAAAAAATCATCCAACTGAAATAGAGCTTCAGATAATTAATAAACTAATTATAAAGAAGCTTTTTGGGTTAAATAGATATTAGAGACCAAATGAAAATAATCTTAGTCATACTACTGTTAATCTTATTTAACTCTTGCGACAACACTCGTGAGTTAGACGGCAAATGGGTTATTACTAAAATGACATACAACGGTGAAGAGATATATCCAAAAACTATTTCAGAAAATTTTAGAATTATCGCAAACATCAATGGTTATGAAGGCGCAGAAAGAGTTCAATTTAGAGTAGAGGACTCTACAATAGTTTTTCCAGGTTTTAATACTGATGAAATTGTGGCTAATTTCAGTTTGTCATCCAAGAAATTAAAAACTAGCCTCAATAACTCCAACCAGATTCCAGATACCTCATTATTAAGAGCTGATGCTATTTTTATTCAAGATTATGATATCATTGATTTAGAACATAAATTTAAAATGGGCTTAAAATCGCAAAAAACAAAAATGATAATCATCAAAGAAAGTTACTTGATAGAACAGCAAGCAAGAAACTTAATGAACAACCTCTAGACAAACATTTCATATTATTTAATAGCAAACCTCTATTAATTGAAAAAACATCTCCTTATCATATTCACTTTACTTGTAAGCTTTCAAAGCTTCTCTCAAAGAAAATATCAAAAGAGTGAATATTCGAAATACCTAGAACAACACCCTTTCGGCTCAATATCTGAGAATTATGTATTAATCCTTTCTGGGTATTTTGATGATTGTGGAGAATTTGGTGGGCACAGAGAAACCATTGAACTTACACGAATTGACAAAAAACTAACGGCAATCATCACCATTTTTGATAATAATTGCAATGGTAATACCGCAGCAAAATTAAATTCACAGTCCTACTTAGTTAAAGAAGCTACTGTACCTCTTTTTCAAGATTACTTAAATCAACTATTGACAAAGAGCTTAGCTTATTATGTTCCTTTTCATGCAGGAAACACCTACACAGCAATTTTAGATTTCAAAAAGATCAATGATAGTGAAGAGCTTGATAATACTTTTAAAAGAGTACACCTTATATACCCTAGTGTAAGCTCAAAATGGCCTGCCTTCGAAAAACTAAAACACAACATCATCAATCAATAACTAAATGCCTCAAAACACCACACCTCATCCTCCCACAAACAAGCACGAAGGCTGGATACGAGTGCTTGCCATTATCCTTCCTTACCTATTTATTGTTGGTATATTTCAGCTTATAGGCTATTATGTTATTGGCATAGATTATAATGAGCTTCCTACACAGAAGTCTCCTTTCCAGTTATTTGTAGGCACCATATTCTCCTTACTAGGAACACTTACTGTGATATGGATTTTTATAAAATTTGTGGATAGAAAACCTTTTATCGAGTTAGGTTTTGCGCTAAAAAACAGAAAGAAAGACATCATCGCTGGTCTACTTATAGGCGCGGCAATCATGGCGCTGGGTTATCTTATCATGTTATCACTAAGCGAAATTCAATTTAAGGGCTTCCATTGGGATGCTACACAGCTGCTGTATGCCATCCTCACGTTTGTAAATATTGCGATATTGGAAGAGGCGCTGCTGCGCGGTTACGTACTACGCAACCTGATGATTTCTTTTAATAAGTACATCGCTCTTATTGTTTCGGCGCTGCTGTTTTCACTGCTTCACGCAGCAAATCCCAATGTAGATATGTTTGCGCTAGCCAACTTGTTTCTAGCGGGTATTTTGCTAGGAATTTCTTATGTGTACACAAAGAATTTATGGTTTCCTATTGCGCTGCATTTGAGCTGGAACCTTTTTCAGACCTTGTTTGGTTTCAATGTAAGTGGTATTGATTCTTATCACCTTATTAAAATTAGCATCACAGAAAACAACCTACTCAACGGCGGCCTCTTCGGTTTTGAAGGATCCATATTTTCAATCATTTTTCAGGTGGTTACTATTATACTCATCGTGTGGTATTACCAGAAAAACAATGACTCTTCAGTGACAGCATAACTAACTGTTTTCTACCATTACATATTAATTTCATAGGAGCTTATCGGGAATGAGTACGCTTTCGCGAAAGCGTGATTACCCACATCACAACGTCTCACGATTTAATTTTCCATACTTTTAACCCAAAGTCGATCACTAGACACGTGTCAAACCTACCCTGAAACTATCTCAATGTTGATAGCTGGGTCATTATACATCACTACTATGAAGAAAATATCATTAGTACTCGCACTCATGGTTACTGCAGTTGGATTTACTCAAAATAAGCAAGATGCTAAGCCTAAGCCTGAAAGCAATACGGTCTATTTAAAAAAGATAGCGCATAGAACGTCAAGTATTGAGCCTATTGCTAACCCTGAGAACAATCCGCTTGTTACTAAAATCAACGTACTAGAGAACGATCTCAAAGAAATGGAGGCTATCAAGATTCAGGATTCATTCTTATCACAAGATGTATCTAGTTACGCCACAAAGGATGATGTCTTTAATGGCTACATCAAGCACTTGCGCGACTTTAAGACACCAGGCGTATATATCGAGGAAATCGTAAAATTCCCACCCGTTGTGGAAGTGGGCAACACAACAAATAAGTTAAAACTTGGTAATGGCGTAGCAGAAGCTCAAGCAGCACTTGACCAAGGATCCATAAGACAAATGCGTACGGAAGATAGCAATCCATCTACCGGAGTTGAAATTATCTCTAACAGAAACCCAAATAGTAAACCATTACCTAATGCGGAAAACAATCCGCTCATAACTCAAATAAATGCACTAGAAGCTGCGCTGATAACGGCAAAGGTTGCCCAATTTCAACAAGAATTTGAAACAACATTTTATGGAGTAGATGGTAATCAAGGTGAGCATGTAGATAATCCAGATATTGTTTTAAACAACTACATCAATAATCTAGAAGAAAATCTAAATAAGCAGGGCTACTACAGAAGAGTTTCTGAGCGCTTGAGACATAAGAACAGGGCAATGGTAAAGAAACCTGGCCTAGAGCATAAAGCTGGTGTTACCCCTGGCGGAAAATTAATGATGCAACAAAGAACAAATACAAAGGCTACGACTGTCAAGAAAAAAACAAAGCAGTAAATAGCACAGAAATAACTACCCCAAACGAGTGAACACCTCATCACCTACAAATCCAAGTTGGAGCGCCTGTACTACGTGTAATGGGCAAGGAAGTAAAAGTCAGCGACTTCGTAAAAAAGTGCGCTTAGCTTACCAGCGAGCGGTTGCGGAGTATGAGGAATCAGATAAAAAAGGCATCGCTCCTACTCGACCAAAAAGACACCAAAGCAAGTGCACTGCATGTAACGGCTCTGGTATCATCCCATCAACATCTCCACCATCACCAGATACAGAGCACTATCCTCACGTGGCAATTATAGGTGCTGGTATAGGAGGTGTGGCGCTAGCGGTGGCTTGCTTACATCGTGGGATTCCGTTTACGTTATATGAGCGCGATAAGAGTTTTGACGCACGGTCGCAAGGCTACGGCCTTACCTTGCAACAAGCGAGCAAGGCGATTGAAGGTTTTGGGATCACTCAATTAGACGAAGGAATTGTGTCTACTAGGCACCTCGTTCATACTCCAGAAGGTACGGTCGTAGGTGAATGGGGCATGAGAAAATGGATGGAAGAAGATGATGATGCAAACCCGAAGCGCACAAATATTCACATAGCCAGGCAATCATTGCGACTTGCGTTGTTAGAACAACTGGGCGACTCGCCACACATACAATGGGGACATCAATATGTGGAGCACAACCGCGCTCAAAATGGAACTTTAGAAATAAAATTTCTAGTAGATGGAAATATTAAAACCACAAACGCCCACCTCATTGTAGGCGCAGACGGCATACGCAGCGCTGTTCGTAACACAATCATAGACGAGAAAACGTCGCCATTACAATACCTGGATTGCATGGTGATTTTAGGTATTTGTTCGCTAGACAAACTAAATGATGTAGAAAGCACCCTACTAGATCAAGCAACGGTTTTTCAAACGGCAAATGGTCACGAGCGCATCTACGTGATGCCTTATGACAAAGATGCTATTATGTGGCAGCTTAGCTTTCCCATCTCAGAGCAAGAAGCGATAGCGCTCCATCAAGCGGGGCCAGCAGCGCTTAAGGAGGAAGCGATTAAGAGAACACAATGGCATGACCCTATCCCACAAATCATGGCAATGACTCAAGAAGCCTTAATTTCTGGCTATCCCGCATACGACAGAGCACTATTAAAACCCGAAACTTTACAAAACGCTGGAGCAACCACCTTACTAGGCGATGCTGCACACCCTATGAGCCCTTTTAAAGGGCAAGGAGCAAACCAAGCACTTCTTGATGCGCTTGCTCTAGCCAGAGCAATCTCGGCAGGCTGTAAGCCTGGCTCAAACTGGAAAGAAAGAGGATTACGACAAAATGTGCTCAACGCTTTTGAAGAAAGCATGCTAGAACGTACCGCCTCAAAAGTAACCGACTCCTCAAAGGCAGCTGCTTTTTTACATTCTCCTATAGTACTTGAAAAAAACAATGCCCCACGCGGAAAATCCTTTAGAAACAAGGATTAAAACATCGTATAAAGTGTCGTTACAATTCGTCCTTTGCCATCACTTGGTAGCGTAACACTCAGCTCTCGTTCTTCCACAACCTTCATATTAAAAGGCGGCATTAACAGCTGGACACCACTTTTCTTCTTCAATCTAGTTCCCTGACCAGAAATAATATCTTGATTAGGTGTAAAATCACCATCTGGCAGATGTTCAGTAAGAATTACATATTTAAAAGAAGCCAATTTATTTACAACACTCGCTATCTCACGATTAGATAGGTGTTGTAACACTTGTCGTAAAATCACGCAATCACCCTTGGGAAGTGCTTCTGTAGCTATGTCAAGACAATTGAAACTGAGTCGTTCATTTTTAAAGGTAGCTTTATTGTGCTCAATAAGCGCCGCCACAATATCTACACCTGTATAGCGCTGTGCGTAAGGAACAAGCTTGCTACCTATATTAAAATCTCCACAACCCAGATCACATACTGCAAGTGGCTTTTCAAAAGAACTAAGAAATGCCGTGACTGCCTCCACATATGGAACAACAATCTCAGGATGGTGTGATCCTTCACCAGAGTAAAAACCAGAAACACCAGCTCCCCAAAGCTTCAAATCATACACCTGCTCCATCGCCTTTTTTGTAGGCCATGGTTTTTTAGCTTTTACCGAGAGATTATCTTTTGTCATTTAAAACGTTTATAAAGTTCAAAGTACTAACATCTATCCTTCACCTGCAACCCATCAGATACGTTGGATTAAAATATTGCTATGGTAAATTCGCTGTTAGCATTGAAGTATCACGCTTTCGCGAAAGCGTAAACTACAAATTATTACTAATAAGAAAACAATAAAAGTTTCTCTGCAAAGAGGAATTCAAGAAGATATTCACACAACTGCACAATCAAAAGTCCCTCTTAGAAGAGGGATTTAGGGAGATGTCCGCAAAGAGAAGCTCAATAACAACTTACCATAAATAAAAACTAAAAACCCTTGCTCTACAAAGAGCAACCCACATGAGAAAATAAGAAGTCCCTCTTCGAAGAGGGATTTAGGGAGATGTCCGCACAGAGAAGCACAATAACAACTTACAATAATTAAAAACAGGAACCCTTGCTCTGTAAAGAGCAAAATACACCCCACAAAACAAATAAAAAGTCCCTCTTCGAAGAGGGATTTAGGGAGATGTCCGCACAGAGAATAATACCACTTCCTTAGAATAAGATTTAAAGAGATATCCACAAGAGAAAACTAAAAATTAACACACAATTAAATAACACCTCATT
>JAHDEV010000103.1 GCA_020628615.1 Dokdonia sp. | reverse complement strand
GTTAGTGTAGAAAAGCGCATTCGGCAATAAGCTGAATGCGCTTTTTTTTGTGGGTGATTACGCTTTCGCGAAAGCATAAAAAAACACCCTATACATAGGGTGTTTTAGAATTGCTCAATTGCTTACTATTAAAGTTCTGTAAGCGGTATCGGAAATTGAGAGAATACATCATCATTTGCCCTGTCTATAGGAAGCTCATCAAGACGATTGTAACGACGTACATCAATCCATCTGTGTCCTTCTGCATAAAGTGAGTACCTACGTTGTGTAAGCATCTCATCTGTAAGAGAAGCAGCATCCATAGCTCCAGCATAAGGATCCAGTCCAGCGCTTTCGCGTATGATATCTAAAGCTGTAACTGCCTCCATAGGGTTAATTGTAATGTTTGCCTCTGCGTATAATAAGAGTAGTTCTTCTTTACGTATGATTGGAATAGGGTCTACGTTACTAGTATATCTAAACACATCATACTCTCCAGTAAGACCATCTAGAGTAAGAGCAGATTCTCTAAGCACAACTTTGTCAAGACGTTGGTCATCTGTCTCGGCATCTGTGATAAAAGATGGTTGTGCAATACGTGCACCTGCAGTAGATGAGTTGAGAGCAAAAAACATAGGGTTAAGAATATCTGTCTGGTCTTGAGTAAAGTTGTGATAAACACCTAAATCTAATTCATTATTATCTAGTGTTAAAAATGAATCTTCAAGAGATGATAGTACACCAGCAAAATCGCCTTGATATGCAGCCACACGTGCCGCAAGCGCATTACTTACCTGACTAAAGCTTGCTGGAGTATCAAAACCTCCAAAGCCAGAAGAAAGTACAAATGGAAAGGCATCACCACCAGCACTTAGGTCTAAGGCAGCAGCATCTAGTGTTGATTTTATAAAGCTTAACGCTTCACTTTTTGAAACAATAGGTCCTAGATTAGTCTCATCTGCTACATCTATACGTATACCACCTTCATCTGTAAGATTAAGGTTGAGCAGTAGCTCGTGTGCAATCATTGTATTAAGAAATCCTCTTGTTGCACTAAGCTCTTCGTTAGTAAATATTGCAGAGAGATCTTGTGAGTCGAGAAAACCTAAAATAAGATTTGCATTTTTTACAGTTCTATAGCGGGCAGACCAGGGTGTTGTGATATAAAACGTGTTATTGTCTAGCACAGAGTTCTCACCACCTAGTAAATCACTAGTAAAACGCGGGTCAGAACTTGAGAATCTATAGTATTCTCTTCCTATAACTCCGCAGTCGTCATAGTAGGTGCCAAGCCCAACTCTTGAGCTGTATAAAATCCCTCCTACGAGATCTTGTAGGTCACCCCTTGTTAGGTTTTCTGCAAAAGCATCAACCTCAGGGTTATTTAAATCTGAATATTCTTGAACTTCACAAGAATAAAACCCGGCGCAAATACTTAATGCGAGTAGGCTTTTTATAAAATATTTTTTCATCTTTTTATATTAAAAGTTTACAGCTAGGTTAAATAGGAATCGCTTAGAAGATGGGAAAGGTGTAACCTCTACACCAGTAAAAATACCACCACCGCCAAAGTTTGATACCTCTGGGTCATAACTGTTATAGTCAAATATGTTAATTAGGTTAGTACCTGAAAAACCAACTTTAATGTTGTCTATATTACCACCTAAAAAGTTTTCTAGAGTAGCAGAAGGAAGCGTGTAGTATAAACCTACTTCACGTAATCTTAAGTAAGATGCATCCTCTACAAAAACCTCTGCAGATGATCCTAGTTGACTTACTCTATATGGTCCATTTGCAAGCGTACCGGTTGGATCTAAACCAGAGTCGTCATAATCTGCACTTGTGCCATTAAGATCAGATAGAAGTGTAGTTAAGTTAATGTTATCTCCACCTTTCTTCCATTGCCATAAAAATGATAATTGAAAATCTTTATATTGAAGGCTATTATTAAGCGCCATTTGAAAATCTGGCTCAGAATCTCCAAACTTCTGGAATCCATTTGCTCCAGGGTTAGGTCCTATACCTACAATTTGAGTTGCGCTTGACCCTTCCTCAATTCTAAAGGTTCCTAATGTCGCTCCAAAAGCTCCTACGTTAAAAGGATCTACATCAAGACGAGTGATTTTTGAAGTGTTTTTAAACCAGTTTACACTAGCATCCCAAATAAAGTTTTCTGACTCGATGATAGTACTGTTAAGAGATAGCTCAATACCTTTATTTTGTAATTCACCCGCATTTACAAACTCACTTGTAAAACCTGAAGAAGGTGATAGTGCAGAGTTAAGAATTAAATCATCTACAGTTTTGATATAATATGTTGCAGAAAAGTCTATCTTATTATTAAAGAAAGTAATATCTGTACCAAATTCAAGTTCCTTCTGGCGTTCTGGGCTTAATCCAGCATCTCCACGCACACCTACAAGGCTTATGCCTAGTAACCCGTCTGAAGAGAATGAAGTATATGAGGTAAATAGTGCGCCAAAAGGAGCAAAATTACCAGCCTCTCCATAAGCTGTTCTAAGTTTAAGCTTGTTTATAAAGCCATCTTCTTTCCAAAAATCAAACTTATTAATATTAGCAGCAAGAGAAGCTTTTGGGTAATAGTTTAACTTATTTGCATCTCCGTTGTTTGAAGATTTATCACCTCTAAGGCCTATAGCACCTATAAGTTTGTCTTGGTAGTTAATCTCCTCTTGCACAAAAAATCCTGCATCTTCTTGAAGTAATCTAAACTGGTTAGTACCTGTATTAGCCGCTTGGTCAACATTAGTTTCAGATGCTACAAGACCACTTGCTGTAATAAGTTGTGTGTTTCTATCAAAATACTCACGGGTGATACCTGCCTGAGTTCTAAAAGATAGATCATTATCTGTTCTATAATTATGAACTAAAAATGCTGCTAGGTTGTAGTTTCTATTTTGAGTATCTCCTTGTACGGCAACACCATTTTGACCACCATTTTCAGGTCGTTGAAATTGTAAATCTTTAGGGAAGATAGCTCTTGACTTCTGTCCATAGGTATCAAGTCCACCACGCATTATTAATTCTAGGCTTGACTTTTCAGCCTTGAAAATATCAAGATTTGCAGAGGCGCCTATGATAAATCTATCTACTGTTTCTCTATTTGTTACTCTATCGCGTGTCTGTAAAGGGTTAGACGCACCAGCTGGGTTGTCTGGATACACACCATTTTCATCTGGAAATAGTTCTAACCAAGGTGTTGTTCCTGTTAATGTAACTCCAATAGTCGTTCCTGAGTTGTCATTATTAAAGAAACCACGATCAGACTTTGAGTTGATATAGTTTGTATTAAGAGATACTTTTAAAAAGTCTGTTGCTCTGTGATCTAAATTTAATCTAAGAGAGGTTTTCTCATATCCAGTATTTTTTACAATACCATTTTCATTACTATGCGTAACTCCAGCATAAAATCTAGTTTTGGTATCACCACCACTCATACTAAAGTTAGTTTTACTTATAAGACCTTTTTCGCCAAAAATTTCTTCTTCATAATCTACTAGGCGACCTTCATCTCTAGCTGCTATAAAAAGTGGCACAGCATCTGGACCAAAACTATCTTCTACACGCTGCTCGTTGTAGTTGCGTAATCCTAAGAGTTTAGTCACTTGAGTCCATCCAAAGGATTGACCAAATTTAAACTGTGTTTCTCCAGCTTTACCTTTTTTGGTGGTTATAATAACTACCCCAGCTGCGGCACGAGACCCATAAATAGCAGCAGCAGAAGCTCCTTTTAATATCTCGATGTTCTGTATATCATCTGGGTTAATATCTGCTATTCTGTTTGTTGGGTTGTCTTGGTTTGAAGCACTACCTCCAGCCGATGCTGCAGATACTGCATTAAGACCAGCAGAAATAGAAGAGTTGTCTACATATACACCATCTATAATATATAATGGTTGTGTATTACCTTGTATAGAAGTTGCTCCACGTAATTTTATAGAAAGTCCTCCACCAGGTGCTCCAGAGTTTTGACTCACTAGCGCTCCGGCAAATTTTCCGTAAAGCGCACCGTCTAGTGTAGGTGGTGGTGTTGTACCTGTAATTTGCTCGGCAGAGATGGATGCAACAGCATTTGCAGCGTTTGATCTCTTTACAGAAGAAGCAAGTCCAGATATTACAACTTCATCTAGTGATTCAGAAGATTCTTCAAGAGTTACATTAAGTGTTTGTGAGCTAGTAACTGCAATTTCTTGAGTTGCGTATCCTAGATAAGTAAATTCTAATGTTCCAGAGTCGCCAGATAATGTTATGGAATAATTTCCGTCAAAATCTGATGTAGTTCCGTTTGATGTTCCTTTTTCTATAACATTTACAAAAGGAATTGGGTTGTTTCCGCTATCACTTATAACTCCCGTAACTACAGACTGAGCTAGTAGTGTACAAGGAATTGAAAATAATAACAAGAACACCATTTTGAGTAATGGATGGTTTTGTTTCATTTAAGTTTGGATTTTAAAGTTTAAATCCAAATTATAAATAATATTTAATATAAATTACTAAATGCTAGGTATTTGATAACAATATGGGTGATAATATGTGTTTTTTGCGAATAATTTATCAATTTGTTGTTAATAGTGATTTTTCTCACATTAATTTAGGCGGTAGTGTAATTTTCAATAGTATAAAATTATTATAAAAATAAAAACATAGTTTTTCTTTATAAATAATTGATGATTTTAAGCTATTTTAAATCGATTTTATTTTTTACAGCTTATGGTTTTATGTTTTATGGTTTGAAACATCTTTAAAACGGTTTATTTTGCGCTTTCGCGAAAGCGGACTAAAAAAATGTGTAAAACTGGGGATAACATTCCTTAGGTCATTAATGTCAACACAAAAGAATGGCGTATTTTTATTTTCCTTAAAAATTACAGTTTGGCAAAGAAGAAAGTGACCCCATTAATGCAACAATACAACGGTATCAAGGTAAAATATCCTGATGCTTTGTTACTCTTTAGAGTTGGCGATTTTTACGAAACATTTGGTGAAGATGCAGTAAAAGCTGCTGCCATTCTCAATATCACCTTAACTAATCGTAATAATGGGGGAGAGCGCACTGAGCTTGCGGGCTTCCCGCATCACTCGCTTAATACATACCTGCCTAAACTGGTAAAAGCGGGCTGTCGTGTCGCTATTTGTGATCAACTTGAGGATCCAAAACAAACAAAAAAAATCGTTAAACGTGGTGTTACAGAGCTTGTTACGCCTGGTGTTGCGATGAATGATGATATACTCTCTGCAAAGACAAATAACTTTCTGGGAGCTGTATATTTTGAAAAAGATAAGGTAGGTGTTTCCTTTTTAGACGTGTCAACAGGAGAGTATCTCACTGCTCAAGGAGATGTTGCTTATGTAGATAAGTTGCTCCAGAATTTTGCCCCTAGTGAATTGCTTGTTTCTAAGGCTCAAAAAAAGAAATTCATAGATTTGTATGGGCCAGATTATCACACTTTTTATCAAGAAGACTGGGTTTTTCAAATAGATTATGCGAGAGAATCATTGCATAAACATTTTGATGTAAAGTCTCTTAAAGGTTTTGGGGTTGAGCATCTTTCGGCAGGTATTATAGCTGCTGGGGCTGCTTTACATTATTTAGGAGAAACGCAGCATCATAAATTACAGCATATTACAAGCATAAGTCGTATAGCTGCAGATGATTATGTGTGGATGGATCGCTTTACCATACGTAACTTAGAGTTATATAACTCTGCTTCTGGCGTAAAGGCTATTACATTAATAGATATAATAGATAAAACTACCTCTGCAATGGGTGGGCGCCTTCTTAAAAGATGGCTCGCATTGCCACTTAAAAGACTGGATGAGATAAAACGACGTCACGAGGTGGTGTCATTTTTATCAGATAACGGTGATATTTTTGATAGAATGCAGGGTCACATAAAGCAAATAGGAGATCTCGAGCGTTTAATAAGTAAGGTTGCAACAGGCAAGATCAGCCCGCGAGAAATCATACAGCTCAAAAACTCTCTTGAGGCTATTGTGCCTATTAAAGCTATTGCCTCTCAAGCAGATAACGACTCGCTAAAAATCATAGCAGAACAGCTTCAAAACTGTGAAGTATTACGTTCTAAAATTAAAGAAACCTTAAGAGAGGAGGCTCCTGTCTCTATCGTAAAAGGTGGTGCAATTGCTCCTGGTTTTCATAAAGAACTAGATGATTTAAGGGCATTGTCACAAGGTGGTAAGGATTATCTAGAAAAGATGCTGGAGCGCGAGACAGAGCGCACAGGTATTACTTCTTTAAAAATAGCATCAAATAACGTTTTTGGATATTACATAGAAGTAAGAAACACGCATAAAGATAAGGTGCCTGAGGAGTGGATCAGAAAACAAACGCTTGTTAATGCTGAGCGTTATATTACAGATGAGCTTAAGGAGTATGAGGGTAAAATACTTGGAGCAGAAGAGCGTATACAAGCCATAGAGCAGCAACTATTTACAGAGCTGGTGAGTTGGGTAGGTGGTTTTATCCCGCAAGTACAGGCTAATGCAACACAAATTGCACAACTTGATTGCTTGCTTGGGTTTACACAACTTGCAAGAGAAAATAATTATATAAGACCCACCCTTGATGAGTCTCAAGTAATAGATATAAAGGAAGGGCGTCACCCTGTTATAGAAAAGCAACTGCCACTAGGTGAGGCATATGTTACAAATGATGTATATCTAGATAGTGCAGATCAACAAATGATTATGATCACTGGGCCTAATATGTCTGGTAAGAGTGCTATTTTAAGACAGACAGCATTAATAGTGTTGCTTGCTCAAATGGGAAGTTTTGTGCCAGCGCAAGCGGCTCACATAGGTCTAGTAGATAAGATTTTTACCAGAGTAGGTGCTAGTGATAATATATCTATGGGTGAAAGTACCTTTATGGTAGAGATGAATGAGACCGCTAGTATACTTAATAACTTGAGCGACCGAAGCCTCGTGTTGCTAGATGAGATAGGTAGGGGTACAAGTACCTATGACGGTATCTCTATAGCCTGGGCAATAAGTGAGTACCTGCACGAACACCCTGGTAGGCCTAAAACACTTTTTGCCACACACTATCACGAGCTCAACGAGATGTGTGAAACCTTTGAACGTATTAAGAACTATAACGTCTCTGTAAAAGAACTTAAAGATAATGTCTTATTCTTACGTAAACTGGTTCCAGGAGGAAGTGCGCATAGTTTTGGTATACACGTAGCAAAAATGGCGGGAATGCCACAGCAAGTATTGCGTCGCGCAACTAAGATGATGGGCAAACTAGAAAAGTCTCACGGTAGTGAAGAGCTTACAGGTACTTTAAAAGATGCGGCAGAAGAGGAAATGCAGCTTAGCTTCTTTAATCTAGATGATCCATTACTAGAAGAAATAAAGGAAGAAATACTTCATATAGACATTGACACGCTTACACCGGTAGAGGCGCTTATGAAACTGAACGAGATAAAAAGAATGCTTGTTAAGAAAAAGAGTAAGTCAACGTCTTAGGATGTTGATTCTCAATTAACTTAAATAAAAAAAGGCTTCCTAGATGGAAGCCTTTTGTACTCGAGACGGGACTTGAACCCGTACGTCCTAATGGACATTGGATTTTAAGTCCAACGTGTCTACCAATTCCACCACTCGAGCATTTTCACATTTGTGAAAAAAATTGGTATTTATTTTTATAATACGCTTTCGCGAAAGCGTTATAATTTCAAACTAGAGCGAAAGACGAGATTTGAACTCGCGACCCCCACCTTGGCAAGGTGATGCTCTACCCCTGAGCTACTTTCGCATTTCATTCTGTAAAGAACATCACTATTTCTCATAGCGGATGCAAATTTAAGTCTTTTCTGGTTTTTACAAAGGGTTTTCTATATTTTTTTATAAAATAAAATTAAGTACTGCTAGCTCTACGGGAAATGACGTTTCTCACTCTGAGATTTTTTAAGAATTCGTAAACCGAACCTAGATGTATTTCGTATGTATTTATAATTTGTGTTTTTGGGTGTGTTTTTAAACAACTGTTATTAAGACTTTTAGCAATAAGTAGCAAATTCCATTCATCGATATTAAAGTGTATTTCGTCGATAAAAAAAGAAAGGTTAGTCGTTAAAAAGTTAAAAATCAACGATTAAGTGTATTATATTAGTAACTTATACAAGTAATTAAATTAGATTTGTAGGTAAGGTTTTGT
>JAHDEV010000102.1:2136-8188 GCA_020628615.1 Dokdonia sp. | reverse complement strand
CAGTACAAAGTGGCCGACTGGTAGTAGATATAAAACCGCTTTGGGCTGGAAAAGGGTTTGCTTTGAGATAGACATTACCCTCTAGAAACCTCAATTTTTTTCTTGATTTCATTACCTGCTGCATCTACTACGGTGAGTGTATAATTTCCCACTTCTGGTGTGACAGCTAGCTCGTGAAAATCTTCTGTAGCTCCTATAAACTCATTATCTAGATACCAGAAAATCTTAGTCTCAGGATTACGGTGAGAGACTTTAAACACGACATCGTTTACTGCTGCATCAAAATCCTTGGGAAGAATAACTCCTTCATTATTTTTAGGATACATAAATGCCATAGGCATTTCTCCAGAAAAGCTACAATCTGGATGGTACGGTGGCAATTCTTTATAATCTGGATGCTTGCTTGCATAATAATACTCCATTGTAGCAGGTAGTGTAAAATAGGTGACAGCCGTCATCTCATCAAGCTCATAACAATCTGAGTTTACTAGATATTCCTTATTTGCAGAGAGGTACATTTGCTTGTGATATGAGCAAGAAGCAGTATGCTCTCCCGCGTGAGGTATTTGCTCTTTACGTGTTTCTACACAATATGGACTCGCTTTCATTCCGCTTTTTATGCAAACCGTGGTCTCCACGAGTGCATCGTATGGTGTGTCAAACCAAGAGCCATTTACTGGCAAGCTACGCAACACATCAAAAAACAGTGGCGCTGCTGCTTGTATTCCCGTAATCCCTGGTCTTCCTTCTCCATCTGCATTACCTACCCACACTCCTATTGCATATTGAGGCGTAACCCCTACTGCCCACGCATCTTTAAAACCAAAACTCGTCCCTGTTTTCCAAGCCACTGGCTGGGCATCTTCATAAAACTGCCAGTTTTCTTCGCCGCTTGGTCTGTTTACAGTTTGCAATGTCTCAAGCGTTTTATAAATCGCTCCCGCCGAAAATACCTCGGGCTCACTTTGCAAGGGGACACTCTTTTTTACAGAAGCCAGATTATCTCTTTTGACATAGTGATAATCGCTAAAAGACTCCAAAGTATACTCACTACTAGACCTATTAAATGTGTTAAGGGTGTTTGCCATCCCTGCATAGGTTTTTGTCAACTCAAAAAGGCTGCTCTCTGCACCTCCTAATATCATTGCAAGTCCGTAGTGAGAGGCTGGTTTATCTATACCTCCCATATGCATCTCTTGTACATTTTTATAAAACTTGTCAAGCCCGTACTCACGTAGTAATCGCACTGCAGGTACATTGAGCGATTTTGCAAGAGCCACATCTGCCGGTACTACGCCTTGATACTCGTTATCAAAATTTTGTGGTCTATAGGTATTGATACTCGTAGGTATATCTGGGACTAATGTTTGTGGCAATATGAGTCCTTCATCTAGCATTCCCGCATAAAGCAAAGGCTTTAACGTGCTTCCTGTGCTACGGTACTTTGTGATAATATCTACATCTTTTTGGTGTGCTGCATCTGTTGGTGCGTTTCCTACATAGCCTAAAACCTCTTTTGTATTTACATCCATAACCACTATCGCTAGGTTGTAAATTTCATTTTGCTTTAACAGGCCATAATGCTCTTTGGCAAGTCTATTGAGGTCTCGCTGTATAGGAAGTTGTACCGTGGTTTGAACTCTTTTTCCACGAGATTCTTTAGTAATTCTATCAACTAGGTGAGGAGCAATTTGTGGTAATGGATAGGGTTTTCCGGGTAGTTTTTCTAGCAGCGATAGCTCGTAGGTAGTTTTGTCTATTTCTCCTGTTTCCCAAAGTTTTTTAAGGAGGTTGTTACGCTTTCGCGAAAGCGTAATCTCATTTTTACCCGGTCGCACCATACTAGGATTGTTAGGTAATACTGCCAGTGCCGCCATTTGCCCCCAACTTAACTGTGATGCTGGGAGTCCAAAATATCTCCAAGCGGCAGTTTCTAACCCTACGACGTTACCGCCAAAGGGCGCATAGGTAGCATACATACCCAGAATTTCATCTTTTGAATAGCCTGCCTCGAGACGTGTAGCTTTTATAAGTTCGACTACTTTTTCTGTATAGGAGCGTTGTTTTCCTTTTCTAGAAAGTCTAATTACTTGTTGTGTAATGGTACTCCCGCCACGACGTTTATCTGTAGTGATATTACCCCATATTGCCTTTCCCATCGCCACGGGATTAAATCCTGGGTGGGTATAAAAATACTCATCTTCAAATAACAGAATGCACTTTTCAAACTTATGAGGAACACTATCTAATGCCGGAAAACGCCATTGCCCGTCACTAGCAATGCGGGCGCCCAGCAACTCACCACTCGCACTCTCAACCACGGTAGCGTGAGGATCTTTAAAAACCTGCTGCGGTATAGAAAAAGCCCAGTACAACATAAATAACACCACAAGTATAAACTTGATTTTATGGCGCTTTATGATATGTAGGAGGCGGCTGTACATCGCTGTTAGTTCTTAACTTTTATCCAAGCTCCTTTTGACCTGGCATAATAAGTCGCATCATACATAGCCTCTACCTGAGTACCTGGCAAATAGTAATCACCTAAGTAACTCGCATTAAGACGAACCGTAAATGTTCTTGTGCTGGTCTTACTCATATCAAAATAAAACTGCACACGATCGTCTCTTATATCTGTATATCGGGCGCTTCCTGCTGTACCTCCCTGAGCATCTGTAAAACGTGTATTCACTATCTCCCAACCGCTTGGGAAGATTTGTGTAAGCGCGACATTATCTACATAATCTCTGCTCGTATTACTCACCGTAATTTTTGCTGTAAACTCTTCTCCCTGCTGGAGATTATTGATAGACATCACTTCACCTGCGAGGTTATAAAAGGTTGTTTTAACCTGTAGGTTTTTTTGATCTACAAGCTCTTTGCCTAATGGTAACTTACCACTTTGCACAAGACGTATGAACACGGTACTATTTTTAGCATTTTTTATAACAATCTCATTTGCTCCGTCTTGTGTTTTTATATCACGTAGAGCGATAGCTTGTTGTGTATCTACACTATACTCTTTTCCATCTTTTGTATAAGAGAACTGCATTGCTTTACCTCCGTTCTTTACAACCATTTTTGCCATAGCCAGCAGTGCATAACTGGTTTCTTGAGTACTTAACCACCTGTCTGAAGCTAGCGTTTTGGCTATACTTATAGCAAGCTCTTTTTGCTTGCTATCATTAAGAAGCACCATTGTTTCTAGCGCCATTGCCCTGTTGCGATATACCGAGCCATAGGTATGGTAGTCATACTTTTTAGGAGTAAAATCAATATTTGCCGTAGCGGCAAGTTGGCCAGCTACTTTGTCTTGACCTGCTAGTGCATAAGCTCCCGCAAGTCTCCAGGTTGCTTCATTACTTAAATTTGTATTCTCACGAAGACGGTTCATCGCTGCAAGGTCGGGTTGTCCCGCAAGTGCGAGCGTGTATAAGCGATATGCTTGTACTAGCGTTGCATTATAACTTTGTTGTCCAGATCTCCACTCACGAGCCTCCTTTTTCTGAAAACGTAACCAGTTATTCATAAAAGTGAGCGGTAATGCATATCCCTTTTTCTGGGCTTCTATCATAAAGTGTCCAGCATAGGTGGTTCCCCATAGGTCTGCTTCTGTTTCTCCCTGCCAGTAACCTAGACCTCCGTCTGTGTTTTGGAAACGGCCTAGCCTCGCAATACCGTCTTTAATATGCTGTTGCGCATCCCGTTTTTGCTCATACGTAAGATCAAAAACATCATCTAAAAACAGTTGCGGAAAAACTCCAGAGGTAGTTTGCTCTACACAGCCGTGTGGGTAACGTATTAAATACTGCATACGCTTAGTAAAATCCATAGGTGGTAATGTCGAAAACTCTAAAGCGCTTTCATTAGTCCCTGCCACACCATACGTCTCATAATCAATAGTAAGATTACTGCTAGGGTCTAGTTCGTAATCGGTTACTTTTTGAGTAATAGGATTCGGATTTTCTACGTCTATCTCAACATCATAGGTTGCACGCTCTCCGTGGCCTTCTACAATAATTTGTACGGTTTGCACTCCTGTAGCAGCTTGCACATCAAACTCAAAAGGAACTATTTTTTCTCCCACTTGCGTGAAATTTACCGTTTTTACATTCCCTTCAGATGCTTTAAAAGCTTCAGATGTTTTGACGGTAATCTTAGCCTGCTTGATGTTCTTTTCCATTGCAAACACTGTTACTGGTAAAGTCACGTGTTCTCCCGGAGATAACTTTCGCGGAAGCGAACCTAAAACCATAAGCGGTTTACGCACAGGTACTGTCTTTTCTACAGATCCATAGGCGCTTTTTGTGGCATCTCCAGCAATTACCATTGCTCTCACAGAGCCTACGTAGTTAGGCATTGTTACCGTGTGTGACTTTGTTTCGTTTTCGCTTAAAGCGAAAGGACCCAAATAAGTAACTACAGGCTTAAAGCGTTCTGCCTTTCTATTTTTGGCAGCGCTCGCAGCATCACCACCTCCTATTGCATAAATATTATCTACACTGCCAGAATATGCACCTATCACATAATCATACATATCAAACGACTTCACACCTAGCGCTTCTCTGCTATAAAAATGCTTATGGATTTTTGGTGTTTGAAATCTTGTAAGGTCCAGCAAGCCATCATCTACCACGGCGATGGTGTAGGTCATCTGTTTATTGTTTTTTTCTGTGATTTTGATAGTATATGGCTCTTCTGGCTTTAATACATCTGGCATAGTGATTACGGGCTCTAACACTGTTTGCCTATCTTTTACCATCAAAGGAATTACACCATAAAGCCTAATGGGAAGGTCGTTTACAGATTGTTTATGAGGTTGTAATAGCGAAATATTCACATACACATTAGGCGCCATTGCGGAGGTAACAGGTATAGAAAACTTGGTTTTACCTTGCTGGGTCTCTACCCAATAACTCTCGAGTACTTTAGTACCATTTTCAATACTCACAAGCGCTCTACCTCCCGCCGAAGATGGGAATGTAATGGTGGCATTATCTCCCACACTATACTCATCTTTATCTGCCGAAAACACGAGCATCTTTGCACTTTCTGAGTCCCTTTGAAAACCACCCCAGTTTCTATAAAAATATGCGATACGGCCTGTAGCGTGACCGCTTTCTGGATCTATAACACGTATAAGATAACGCCCGCTTTCCTTCTCCGGAATATTGAGATTAAAACTTGTTTTTCCGTTAGAACCAGAAGTGACTGTAAAGTCTTGTACAGGTGTATGTACAGTGCTTGTTTCATAACTAGAGTAATTATCTCGACTCCTGTTCCACCACCAGCGCCAAGACATTTTAAATACTTTTACTTGAAGCTTACGACCCGCAGCTGGTGCCCCTTGAGCATTTGTAGTAGCTAGGTCAAACTCTATATTTTGATCTGTGTAATAACTGCCGTAGGCACGACTTTTTGGAGCTCGCAGACCTACAAAGTTATCAAACGGTGCGACATCCTTACTTACCACATCTAGAGAGAAGTCACCTCCTCCCTCATAGGCTTTTGTAACAAACGTTGCCTTGAGCATACCCGGTGCTCGCTTACTCAAATCTATTTTTTTATTAATCTTTATGTTGCCTTCATTATCCAGAGTGCCGTCTAGCACATCCATACTAACCTCATCAAACTCCCTAATTGGGTCATAAAAATTATATCCAGGAAACTGGCTAAACCCGCTACTTGACTTGCGTATAGTAACGTCTGTTTTAATTTTCAAATTTCTGGCAGGCGCTCCGTGTAACCATTTTACAGTGGCATCACCCATAAGATTTCCGCTTGCTTGTAGTATCTCATCTTTAAAAGTGAGATCTACTTTGAGGCGATTAGGTTTTATGGTTTCTACTTTGAGCGTTTTGTTAAATGTGGCACCTCCCACAGAGATGGTAGCATTATAGTTACCCGTAGGAGCGTCCTGCTCTGTAGGAACCGGGAAATAATAAAAGTTATTAAGCGCTTGGTTCCCATTTTGAGATCCTCTTTTTGATCCAGACGCTACCTTTCTATACATAAGTTTACCTCGTGCATCTGTCACTTCCAGCTTTACCGG
>JAHDEV010000102.1:0-2036 GCA_020628615.1 Dokdonia sp. | reverse complement strand
GCATCTGTAGTGACTGTTGCAATGGGTTGCTTTTGGTAATTATATAATGTGATTTTTGTGTTTGCCTCTGGCGTAGTAGTCACAATATCTGATGTTGCAAACAGGTAAGAATTGTCTTTTCCTTTTTTTACAATCACCCCTAGATTACTCCCTAGTAAATTACTGTTTACAAATTTTGACTCTTGATAATATGCAGGGTGGCAAGGGTTATCTTCTTGTCTCCAGTCGTACACTTGCTTACGCCATCTATAAATACGGTTATCCCAGTACTGCTCCTCTCTAGCATCTTCATCTGGACTTTCTGCCTCGGTATATGCATCTTCATAATAGTCCTCATAACTATCTTCTTCTATACTACCAGCAACAGCATCATCACACTCATAAATAGCATAAGAAGGTTTATAGCTTATCTCTACTCTATACAATGCACCAGGGTCTGCTTTAAAAATAGCTGAGAGATCTACCCCGTGAGCTTGCCACTGGCCGGTGTTAAGATCACCTTGTTGTGCAATCTCAATCGTTTTTTTTGCTATGCGCCTACCTACTTTTTTAAGGTTATAACTACTCGTATTATTAAGCGATCCCTCTTGTAAAAACTCGAGTACATTATCTTCATAAATCTTAATCACTCTCACGTCTACGTGTGTAAGATTTACTGCCTCAAAATAGTAAGGAGTACTCGTAGATTTTGGAAGAATAACTCCATTTGTGATAGCCCGTATGGCAGGTTTTATTTGCTCAAAACTTACGGTCTCTTTAAAGGGTTGTTTCAACTTATAATCATCGATACTTTTTATTCCTTGAAAAACCTCAACCAGTGCATTACCTACTATCCTATTTTCTGGATATACCTGTAGTACATTTCCATTTACTTCAAAGCGAAGGTTTCCTGCACGCGCAATTGTCACGAGTCCAGCAAAGTTTTGGTTATCCTTTAATGGGTCAGAAAAATTTATAATCACAGAGGCGTTTGCGCCGCGCTCTTGATGTATGCCTATGATTTTAAAATTATCTTTTCCTGGTATTTGTATGGTATTGCTACCATTTGTGTCTTTGGCTCCTATAGCTTTACCATCCCAAGCAACCATAATTTGTGAATCTGCCTTAGTGCGGGAGATGCTATCTATTCTAAATGAATGAAATCTAGACACCTCATCTTTATTAAACCATTTTACAGCTAGTGCATTACCATTTTGAGAGGCGTTTATGAGTTGTTGCGCTTTCGCGAAAGCGATATCATCACTCGCTTCTATTTGTCCTTCTAGATAATTATAATCCTTACTATATGATTGCAAAGCTCCCATCGCTACTTTAAAATCTGGAGTAATGGTCTTGAAGCCAAAAGTAAATTGCTCCTTCCCTGTGTCAAGATCATCATACAGTTTATCAAGCATAAGAGTGACCTCGTATGCCGTGTCTGGTTTGAGAGGCTCTTCTGGTATAAACTCTAAGAGTCTACTGTTATGAAGACTAAGCACTCCAGAAACTTTAGGACGCACTTTAATAATATCACTAGGTAGCACCTGGTCTACCTCAAACTGCGTGAGTGGCTGTGCAAGCTCCACACGTATAGGGCTCATAACAGACTGTCGCCCCTCTGTGGTGTAAGAAATGTAATCCTTAAACTTAAAGAGATTGTCTGTAGGTGTGCTCTTCTCTTTACAAGAAATAGTTATGGTAAGCAAAGCCAGCAGGACGTATGCATACCTAGTTATAATCGTTTTTTTAAGATAGGAGGATGAGAGATGATAGTTAGGCATTTTGAGTGATGGTGTTAGGTGCTTACTTTAGATCAATGTGCGTATGACATTAAAAATAAATCTAAAATAAGGGTGTTCTCAGACAAGCTAAAAATAGCTGATTTTAAACACATTGATGATTTATAAACGTGAAATATTACCTTGGGAGGTGTGGTTATAATTGCAACGCAAATGTTAAAAAACATCGTATGTTTCTATTTAACATTTGGCAGATATTTAACTTTTATCAAAGCTATATTCTCTTTCCACCTTGCATATTCTCACCGTATAGTTATC
>JAHDEV010000101.1 GCA_020628615.1 Dokdonia sp. | reverse complement strand
TCACAAGCAGCATCAATCTCTGCTTGGTAAATCGTTTTAGACTGGTTTATCATTGTAGCAGCATTAATCTTTGCGCGGTAAGGCCCAGCGATAAGCTCTGCAGCTTTTAAGAAAATACCAGCACGTTGCTCCCAAGGAAGCTCTGCCCACTCCGTACGAGCCTCAAGTGCCCCAGCGATAGCTTGGTCAATGTGTGTTTTTTCGGCAAGGTGAAACTCACCTACCACCTTCTTGTGATCGTGCGGTGGTGTGATAGGTTGTGTATTTTTAGTACGCACCTCTTTACCGTTTATGTACATAGGTACTTCGGTATGTGCGTTAAATAACTCTTTATAAGCTGCGGCAACGGCCTCGCGTTCTGGAGAGCCTGGTGCATAAGATTTTACCTCTTCGTTTACAGCGATTGGAACTTGAAAAAATCCTTTTCCCATAGTGGTGTTTGGTTTTAATTTTTTGGTAGTGCAAAAGTACAAATTCTATTGCGATAGCTCAGCGGTTTGGCAATACTGTAACAGTTGGGGTTTTTTACGCTTTCGCGAAAGCAAAATAGAATACAATCATATCTAGATTTGTGAAGATCACATTTTAATGTAAGTGGGGTAATGGTAGACAGTCACACTACAAAATATTCGGTATCGAAATCGCAAGTGTGGGCTTTTTCGTAAGTTGCAAACAGAACTTACGACCCATAAAGAATGTGCACAGTTACTTATATACCTAAAAAAGATAACACTTTTATCCTAACCTCTAACCGTGACGAGGCTTATGGAAGAACCACACTTGCGCCTAGCTTTTATGACATAGATGGGGTGAAAATGCTGTTCCCAAAAGATGCCGTAGCCGGAGGATCGTGGATAGGAGTTTCAGAAAAAAATATAATGATTTGCCTTCTTAATGGAGGTTTTGAAAATCATATTAAAGTTGAGGATTATAAGATGAGTAGAGGCGTAGTGGTAAAAGAACTCCTTAAGTCTGATGATTTAACGACTTCTATAAATGATTTTAACTACGAGGGGATTGAGCCCTTTACCATTATCGCTATAGATTGGAACACTGGTCTCAAGGCAACAGAGCTGGTTTGGGATGGAGTGAAGGCGCATATAAGCGAACTAAATGATTTGCCAAAAATATGGTCTTCTTCTACCTTATATACTGCAGAGATGAAGGAGAAGCGTAAAATGTGGTTCAAAGCTTTTGCTAAAAATACTGACTGGAGTAGTGAGCAATTATCAAGTTTTCACACCACAGCTGGCGAGGGAGATGAAAAGGTAGATCTTAAAATGAATCGTGGTAAACTAGGTACCGTAAGTGTTACCCAAGTACAAAAGACTAAGGAAGATTGTATTATGACCTACCGCGATTTGCAAAAAGATGAGGTGCATATTACTAACTTTGATACAGTTACTGTTTGAAAAATACGGGTAAAATAATAGTGCTTGCTTTTCCAGATACTTTTGTAAAAATGTCTGATGAGCTTATGTGTAAAATATTACCACTGGTAGGGTTAGGCACACGCACACATATTAAAGCAGGTCACGCTGCGCTGGTTCTTATAGAAAATGAAACGGGAGTGGCTCAGTACTTTGATTTTGGCAGGTATATTACTCCTCAAGGCAAGGGGAGAGTGCGCGGGGCTCTTACAGATGTAGAGCTCGTTGTGCCTATTAAGGCAGCGATAAAAAATCAAAAGCTCATTAATCTTAATGAGCTCTTACTGTGGCTAGAGGCACATCCAGAAAAAACACACGGCGACGGTCGCCTTGTGGCGTCTCTGTGTGATGATATAGATTATGATGAGGCTCTTAGTTATATTCTAAGTTTACAAGGGCAAGGGAGTATTCCTTACAAGGCTTTTGGAAAAGTGGGTAGCAACTGTGCAAGATTTGTAACAGATACAATACTGGCAAGTACAAATAACAACTCCATCATAAAATATCTTAAGCGCAATAAGAAATTTACTCCCAGCACCGTGGGTAATGTAGAGCGTAGTGCCTCACAAGACGGGGTGTATGAGGTGTATAATGGGTGTATAAAACCATACACATCTACAGCTTTAAAAGAAAACCTTACAAACTTCTTTGACCGAAAGGTTCCTGCAGTTCTTGATCAAGATGGAATAGGTGTTGAGGTGCCAGAAGGAGCTACCTTTCTAGATGGGACGGGTAGTGGTGCTTATTTTTATTTAGAAATCCAGAGCGATAAGACTAAGGCAATAGTAAGAAGGTATACAGAGCGTGGTGTGCAAGACTTTTGTGGTATAACACAATTGCCAGAAAGCTTTGATACTGAGAAGCCTTATAGATTTATTTATGACAGTAACTGTTTATACTGCAACATAAAGCAGGGAGAACAGATTTTTCGCCTTGAGCTTACAGGGCAAACTTCAACTAGTTTAATGCAAAAGGTGCGCTCAGCTTAAAGGCAGGTATTTTTACTCTAAATTTTTTTGTGGTTGTAAAGTTTACCATCTGGTAATGCCCTTCCATTGATCCAAAGGGAGAGGTAAGTAAGCAACCAGAACTATAGGTGTGGCTTTCGCCAGGTTTTAAAACAGGCTTCTTACCTATCACGCCCTCACCATTTACGACTTCGGGAGTGTTAAGAGCGTCTTGTATTTTCCAGTGGCGTGCCATAAGTTGCACGCTGTCTTTACTCTGGTTATCTATGGTTACTTTGTAGCCAAAAGCGAAGTGCATTTTATAATTTTTATAAAACGTGCCCTCAAAGGTAGTCTCTACCGAAATCTTTATGCCTCTAGTTACTTGTTGTACCATTTTAAAATAAAAATGCGGTAATCGCAAAGAAGATTACTGCAAATAATGTCGCTCCTAAATAGAATACTATGTTTAAAAATACAAATTTTAGAATTGTCCACCTGCGTTTTTGTTTGTAAAAATTACGCAATGCCTTGTAAAAGTAAAATGGACCTACAAGAGTGAGTAATAAAGTGGCAACTACTTCATCACCAATAAATAAGTCCGGAATAATGGCGATAAGTAATACTAAAAACACCCAGCTGAATATGTGAAAAATGAAGACCAGGTGCTCCATATAGTTAAACTTTTTCTTTGAATAAATTAGCCATAAGAAAAGTGCAAAAATAGGTGCAAAAAAGAATAAGAAAAACGGAATCTTAGAAGCTAAGAATCTTAAAAAACGAGCTGGATTATCCTTAACACGCTTTATATCCTCATTCTTGCTGTATAAAAATACGTTTGTTCTGGTCTTGCTATATTTTAAGCTATCTAGAGCTTCTTGTGGGTCGCTTATATCTGTGTATTCATAAAAGTCGTAAAATATCTCACCTTTTGTAAATATATTCTCAAGATAGATCCCGTTTATGGTGCTTTCGGCTCTTGTGTCATATGGTACTTTTACGACGCTGTCTTTTTTAGCTTCTTGTGCTTGTTTTCTCTCTTTAAGCTTTTTTACGCTCTTCTCTACAGTGTTGTTTATTTTTTCTTCAAGGAGCTGCGCTTCTTCATTGTTGAGGTTTTGAAGCTCGTTGAGATCAATGTCTTTTGTGATTTCTTTTATGGAGTCTATATCATCTTTGGCTTGGTCTACATTGAGTTGCACGACACCCTCATCAGTAAAATCTAAGTCGTTATTTCCATTTATAAAACCTATAATTGCGAGTAATATAAAATAAGAAATGGACGCACTCAGAAAAAACCGAAAGGGATTTGCATATTTGAGGCGCTTCCCTTCTACGTAGTACCTTGTGATGGTTCCTGGTTTAAAAAGTAGGTCTTTAACGGTATACCTAAAACGAGAGTCATAAGTAAACACACTCAGTACAAACTCATTAAAAAAGTCTTTTATAGTGAGCCGTTTTGTTGTGTTAATTTGCCCGCAATAAGCACAATAACGATCTGTAAGGTCTAGCGGGTGCCCACAGTTAAGGCACTCAACCCCACGATATTTCATCGCTTTGCGCGAGTTTGATTTTACAGGTGTTTCCTTCATCCCTGTAAATATATGATTTTAGTAAATACGCTTTCGCGAAAGCGTAAAAATCTAGTTTGTTATTTGTGAAGAATTAGTTTGCCCTAAGCCTACCACCTCGTCAAAGCGTCCTCCAGGTTTGCGGTAATACACTAGTATTTGATAGTTGTTTTCTGTTTGCCAGAAGTTACCGTCTAGACTATTCTTATAATCTATGCTTCCGTCTTTATTTACGAGCACATAATTGTAGTTGTAAAAACCTTGTTTAAGTAAGTACGGTAGCTCGTATCTTCTAGTGCGGGTGTTCCATTCTAGTTTTGTGCTATTGTCTATTACATAATTATTAAAGTTGCCATAAAGATGTATAGACTGCTCATCGAGAAGTTTAGGGTGTCTTAAAGAGAAATGTATCCATACATACTCTGCCTCTGTAAGAGGAGTGCGACCTTGTAGGGTGTTTATGAGAAAGTTGCCATTTATATCTGGATTGTAAGTATATGGCTGGTCATACCTAGCTGGGTTTGAGTAGAGGTAATTGTGATAAAGACTTTTAAGTTCTATACTTTTTATCGCAAAAGTAGCGGCACGTACATCTTTATTTTCAAAGTTAAAAAACTCGTTTCCACCCCAAAAAGCGGTCTCTTGGTCATACCTATACTCAAGCCTGTTACCTATATTGTATTGAGGCTCAATGCCTGTAATTGCTGTCTTGAGGTTGTTGTTTTGTATTAAAACGGTATGGAGATTTTCTTTTGGGTTTATAATAACTTCATCTCCAGAGTCTATAAAAAATCGTAATACCTGTTTTGTGTTGATATATTGTAAATCTCTAGATCTTTTTACTTGAGCTCCCACATTAAATTGGGGGGAGAAGATCATAAACTTACGTGAGAAAACCAGCTCACCTTCCTCATTATAAATGCTAAGGAGGTAATTACCCGTCTTTGTGAGACTCTTAGTCATCTGGTTAGGTATAGAAAGCTGGTAATGCGTGTATAATTGTAAAGTAGCTACCGAATTTTCAAAATTGAGTATGCGCACATTATCCATACCTTCCATATACTCAGATCTAGCAAGGCTACTCTCTGTCCAGTCTGCATTGTGATGCGTGATTTTATAAAAGTAATCACGCTCATCACCATAAATATCGTCAAAAGAAAGCGACAAACCGCTACCCAGTTGTAGTATGGGTAAAGATGTTCCTGATGTGCTGCTAGCATTAAATTGTACCGTTTTAATAAAAGGAGGTTCTGGTACTTCTTGTGCTACCTGTGCAAAGGCGGTAAACGTTGCAAATAGTAAGAAAAGCGTAAAATAATTTTTCATAGTGGACTGATGGTTGCCAAATATAAACAAATTTGATGCCGAGATATTGCGTTGAGGTATGTGTGATGTGATGTGGTACTGTCTTTTTTGCGCTTTCGCGAAAGCGTATTTAGAATTTAGAAATTGAAGATATCGTAAGGTAATAATTGAATTTCTAAAGTGCTTAATGTGAGTCTGTAATGAATATAAATCACGAGTGGTGGTGTGCGCTTTATGTTGTTATGAGTTTTGTGGAGCGTCTAAGTGCGGTTTTCTCAAAAAAGAGGTGGTTTATTAAACAGATTGACAAGTTGCTATTTAGAAGCGTTATAAATAATACTTTCACTTTTTCTAGCTCGGAAAAATGAGACGTATTTTGTAAATTTGCGCACCTCAATTTTAGAGGATTTTAGATAACATAAATCTACTGACATATGTCAAAAGACATCAGAATCAAAAAAGGTCTTGATATCCGATTAGTAGGCGAAGCAGAAAAAACAATTTCTGAGGCGCCAAGATCGCGTACCATTACTATTAGACCTTCAGATTTTCATCTCATTACTCCTAAAATGGTCGTAAAAGAAGGAGCGACCCTACAGGCAGGAGATGTAATATTTTACTCAAAGTCTCAAGAAGAAATCAAATTTGTATCTCCAGTTGCTGGAACAATTACAGAAATCAAGCGTGGCGCTCGCCGTGTGATTACTGATATTGTGATTGAAGCAGATTATGCTGGTGCTACTCGTGATCTAGGAGCGTTGAGTCCAACTGCAGATGCTGCTACCGTAAAAGCAAGATTGCTTGAAGGTGGTGTATGGCCGTTTATAAAACAACGTCCTTATGATGTGGTTGCAAACCCAACAGTATCTCCAAAAGCAATTTTTATATCTGGTTTAAACACTGGACCACTTGCTGCAGATCTTGATTTTGTACTGGCAGGTAAAGAAGCAGAGCTGCAGGCGGCAGTTACAGCATTAGGAAAACTTACAGATGGTGGTGTACACGTATCTATAGGTTCTAGTGCATCTGTGTTTGCAAGCCTTACAGGTGTTAAAACATATACAGTAAAAGGACCACACCCAGCTGGTAATGTGGGAACCTTAATAAATAAAACAAGTCCTATAAACAAGGGTGAGACAGCCTGGACGGTTGCAGCACAAGATCTTGTTGTGATAGGAGAATTGTTACTTACAGGTAAGTTTAATGCACAACGTGTGATATCGGTTTCTGGGTCTTCTATAAAAGCGCCTAAGTATTACCGCACAATCATAGGTGCAGAGGTGTCTACATTTGCATATGATGCTGGAGTAGAGGGTGATAATAATCGCTTTATCTCTGGTAATGTTTTAACAGGCACTAAAGTTAAGCCAGATGGAGCTCTTGGTTTTTATGCAACAGAGTTTGTAGCTATTCCAGAAGGAGATGATTATGAATTCTTTGGATGGAATAAGCCAGTTTTTGATAAAATCTCTCCATCTAGAGCGCTTACTTTTTCTTGGTTACAGCCTAAAAAGAAGTATGATCTAGATACAAATACAAACGGTGAGCACCGTGCATTTGTAGTGACTGGAAATTATGAAGAGGTTTTTCCTCTAGACATTTACCCTATGCAAATTCTTAAGGCTTGTATGGTAGAAGATCTAGACGAGATGGAAGCTTTAGGAATGTATGAGGTGGCTCCAGAAGATTTTGCACTTACAGAGTTTATGTGCGTATCTAAGCAGCCACACCAGGAGATCATTCGTAAGGGATTAGATGTTATGTATAAAGAAATAGGATAAGTTATGGGAATGAAAGAAAGTTTACATAAGCTTAAAATGAAGTATGAAGGGAAGAAGATGGCTCCGGCTTTCAACGCACTTCACACTTTTTTATACGCTCCTAATGAGACAACACATAGTGGTGGTCACATTAGAGCGGTAGATGATTTAAAGCGAACAATGAACACGGTAATCATCGCATTGATTCCTTGTTTGCTGTTTGGTATTTTTAATGCTGGTTACCAGCATTACCTTGCAACAGGAGAGATTGAGGCAGCTCAAGGATTCTTTAGTACTAACTTCTGGAATCTAGACAACTTCTCTATAGGAGCTTGGACAGTACTTCCTTTAGTAATTGTTTCTTACGGTGTAGGATTACTTGTGGAATTCATTTTTGCTGTTATAAAAGGACACGAGGTAGAGGAAGGTTACTTAGTAACTGGAATGCTTGTGCCACTTATCGTACCTGTAGATATTCCTTTATGGATGCTTGCAGTAGCAGTTGTTTTTGGTGTAGTAATAGGTAAAGAAGTTTTTGGCGGTACAGGGATGAATATCTTAAACCCAGCGCTTACCATACGTGCTTTCTTATTTTTTGCATACCCAACGTGGATGTCTGGAGATAAGGTATGGGTACACGAAGCAGTAGAGAGAGCAGGAACACCAGATGCTATATCTGGAGAAACTATTTTAGGTAGTTATGCTCAAAATGCCGCAACGATTAATTATGACTACACAGATATGTTCTTAGGGTTTATTCCTGGATCTGTAGGAGAGACTTCTAAAATACTCATTATAGTAGGAGCCTTATTCTTAATCTTTACAAAGATAGGTAGCTGGAGAATCATACTTTCTACTATTGTAGGAGCACTAGCAATGGGTCTCATTTTTAATGGAGTTGTAGATGCAGGATGGGTAGATAATACTAGTAAGTTTTATGGCTTAATGAGTGTTCCTTTCTGGCAACACCTTATCATAGGTAGTATTTTATTTGGAGCCGTATATATGGCAACAGACCCGGTAACTGCCTCACAAACTAATAAAGGAAAATACATTTACGGTTTCTTAATAGGTTTTATATCTATTATGATACGTGTATTTAATCCAGCATACCCAGAAGGAGTATTCCTCGCGATATTATTAATGAACGTATTTGCTCCTACAATTGATCACTACGTGGTACAAG
>JAHDEV010000100.1 GCA_020628615.1 Dokdonia sp. | reverse complement strand
AAGCCTTTTGTTAAATAGGCTGCAACAAATGGATGCGCGTGTAGCGTCACCTTTTTTGCACCAGATTTTAAAATACGGTTGAGTTGTCCTTGAAGCTTCTCTACTATTACAATAGGTGCTTCTATCTCATTAGTTCCGCCGTTCGGGTTTTTCTCACGGGTCTTAATGTTCATTTCTGGACGTACTCGCTGCCTAGTGATCTGGATGAGTCCAAATTTACTAGGAGGTAATATTTTGTGTTTTGCGCGATCTTCTTTCATCTCATCTTTGAGGTGATTGAATAATTTGCGACGATTTTCAGCCTTTGCCATATCGATAAAATCGACTACAATAATACCTCCCATATCACGGAGGCTAAGCTGTCTTGCTACTTCTGAGGCAGCAATCATATTTACCTCGAGTGCAGTGTCTTCTTGACTCTTGGCTTTATTTGATCTGTTACCACTGTTTACGTCTACGACGTGTAGGGCTTCTGTGTGTTCGATCACGAGATAAGCACCACGGCTCATTGATACTGTTTGTCCAAAAGAGGTTTTAATTTGTCTTTCGATTCCAAATTTTTCAAAAATAGGCACTTGGCTATTGTATAATTTTACAATGCTCTCTTTGTGAGGAGCAATCTCGTTTAGGTATTCTTTAATTTGATAATAAAGTGTTTCATCATCAACAGTGATGCTCGTAAAGCTGTCATTAAAAATATCCCGCAGGATAGATGACGCTCTGTTCATCTCACCTAGTATTTTACTAGGGTGGTGAGCACCTTTAATTTTTTTGCTCATAGTGGTCCATTTGTCCACTAGATTTTGCAGGTCCTTATCTAGTTCTGCAACTTTTACACCTTGTGCAACAGTGCGCACAATCACGCCAAACCCTTTGGGTCTGATACTTGTTACCAGTCTTTTAAGACGTGCTTTTTCTTCTTTGCTTTCTATCTTTTGTGAGATAGAGATGCGGTCAGAAAATGGCACGAGAACAATATAACGACCAGCTATAGACAACTCGCTACTTATGCGAGGTCCCTTAGTCGAGATAGGTTCTTTTGCGATCTGTACAAGTACACTTTGTTTAGACTTAAGAACATCGGCTATTTTGCCATTTTTATCTATGTCTTTTTCAAAGGTGAAGTTTTGTAAGGAATAGTCTTTTAATTTACCTGTGCTTATACTTTTGATGTACTTAAGTAAGGTAGGCAGTTTTGGGCCCAGATCGTGGTAATGCAAAAATGCATCTTTCTCATAACCTACATTTACAAATGCAGCATTGAGACCAGATACGGCCTTTCTCACGTTTGCGATATAAATATCACCTACGTTAAACTTATTTTCATCTTCATCTTTATGAAGTTCTATAAGTTTTCCATCTTTTAGTAAGGCAAAATCAACTACGGTAGAACTAGATCTTATGATCAATTCTTTATTCACGTTGTAGTAATTTTTATCCCAATATAAATCGGGATGGTTGATACTTTTAATTTATCACAGGTGTATAGTGTATGTGTTTACATACTGTGTGTAATAAATACCGTTGCAATAATGACGTATCTTAGGTAAAAGATAGTGCTGTTATTGCGATGTCAAAGAACGCGTTATTGCACCCTAGAGGTGTAATAAAAGAAAAAGTAGTCTTAAGACTACTTTTTCTTTTTGTGGCGATTTGCTCTACGTCTTTTCTTACGTTTGTGAGTCGCTACCTTGTGTCTTTTTCTTTTTTTACCGCTTGGCATAAAAATGATAGTTTAAAATATTACTTATTAGTCTACACTAACGTTCGTTTTTACACCTTCTACAAATACTTTAGCAGGCTTGAACGCTGGAATATTATGTGCTGGAATCTTGATAGTAGTATTTTTTGAAATGTTTCTACCAGTCTTCTCGGCTCTAGTTTTGATAATAAAGCTACCGAATCCTCTTAAATACACGTTATCTCCTCCTTCTAATGAAGTTTTTACTTCCTCCATAAAAGATTCAATAGTCGCTTGTACGTCATTCTTTTCGATACCCAGTTTCTCAGAAACTTTCGCTACGATATCAGCTTTAGTCATAATGTCAAATATATTAGGGGGTTAAAATTCAAGATTGCAAATATAGGAATTAAAATATCAAAGAATCAAACATAATCTTTTAAAAAATAGACACATAACATCTAGCTTTGTAAAAAACCCTAGTTTACATTGTCTTTTTCTAATAAACTCATTGCCTGGTATTTAGAACACAAGCGCGATATGCCTTGGCGTAATACTACCCATCCTTACCACATCTGGCTCTCAGAAATTATTCTTCAGCAAACGCGCGTAGCGCAAGGATTACCGTATTATATCGCCTTTACAGAAGCCTTTCCCACAGTACAAGATCTTGCTCAAGCCACAGAAGAAGAAGTACTTAAATTATGGCAAGGTCTAGGCTACTATTCTCGTGGTCGCAACCTGCACGCAAGTGCAAAAATGATTGTAGAAGAGATGGACGGTGTTTTTCCTAACACCTATGAGGAGATTAAAAAACTTAAAGGTGTGGGAGATTATACCGCCAGTGCGATTGCAAGTATATGCTTTAATGAGCCTACTGCCGTGGTAGATGGTAATGTGTACAGAGTGCTCTCTAGAGTATATGGCATAGACACGCCTATAAATAGCACAGCCGGAATAAAAGAGTTTAAGGCACTAGCGCAGGAGCTTATAGATAAAGATCGCCCAGCAGATTTTAACCAGGCCATTATGGAGTTTGGCGCGATACAATGCAAACCTCAAAACCCTTACTGCTTGCATTGTATATATAATGACAATTGTGTGGCACTACAACAAAATAAAGTATCTGAGCTTCCTGTGAAGCTTAAGAAGACCAAGGTTAAGCACAAATATTTCCACTACCTATATATTAAAGATAAGCAAGAGCAAACTATCATAAAGCAACGCACAGGCAAAGGTATCTGGCAGGGACTGTATGAGTTTCCGGTTATAGAAGAACTTGCGGCGCTGCAAGAGGGAGAAGAAGACCGCTTTCGCGAAAGCGTAAAAAATCACCCCTTACTACAAGATCTGGTGATAAATGATATTACGAGATATAATGAAAAGCCTATAGTACATAAGTTATCACACCAACACCTTCATACCACATTCTGGATGGTCACCGTAGATGAAATTAAAGCAAATGCCACATCTATAAATAGAATCACCGAGCTACCTGTACCAGTGCTGATAGGGAATTTTATAGACAAGTTACTCTAGCACCGTTCTAAGCTCTTTTCTATACTCTGAAGGGTTTTGACCCACAAAGGCCTTAAATTTTTTATTAAAGTGAGAGAAATTATTAAACCCGCTTGCAAAACATACCTCTGTAATACTAAGGGGTTGCTCTGCTAGTAACTTTGACGCGTGTACAAGTCTGTACTCATTTACAAACTGGGTAAAGGTTTTATTTGTAATCTTTTTAAAGAAGCGACAAAAGCTAGGGATGGTAAGGTTAGTAAGATCTGCCATATCTTCTAGTGGTATCTCTTCTTTAAAGTGGGTTTTTACATAATTAAAGACTAGGTTAATACGGTCATTATCTTTTACATCAGACAGTAAGGAGAAGCCATCTGCATTAAGAATTCTGTACTCTTCTGTATGCGCGAGGTCATTAAGTATGTTGAGTTGTGATACGAGGCGTTCAAAATCTGTTTGATGCTCCATTGCTTCCATCATCGCTCCTACTCTTGCCTTTGTCTCTCCAGAAAATACAATCCCACGATTTGCTACGTGTAGTAATCTTTTAATATTTGCCATCTCTGGAATATTAAAGAAGTCTGCTCCTAAAAAATCGGGTTTCATATGTATGACGGTCTCACAGCTGTTACCTGTATCCTCATTTGTAAAACCACAGTGAGGTAAATTGCTCCCTACTATTATAAGTGTTCCCCAGGTATAATAAGACACGTTACTCCCTACCTGCCTTCTCCCTGTACCTCCGTTTACAAAAACGAGCTCTATCTCGGGATGATAATGCCAGACATTATTAACGTTTGTAGTGCGCTCATCAAACTTCTGGTATGCAAACGAGGTTCCAAAATCTGGAGAAATAGACTCAAAAGTAGGTTTTTGCAACATCATAATAGAAAGCTTTACGAGGCAAAATTAAATAGGTTTAAAACCTTACATCACTAGAAATTTACCTCAATTATGTGCTAAATTAACATTTTAAGATTTATTAACACATTACCGTGTTAATTTCACACATATATTTGAAAATATGCGTGTAGTAGAAACTTATAATCGACCGTATGTTTGCAGTGTAAAAAATTAGAAATCAATCTTTTAAATTGAAATATTATGAAAAATGCAATCAAATTACTAGCAGCCTTTGCAATTTTAGTAACAAGCATTCAAGTTAATGCTGCAGGATTAAACAATCCTCCTAAGACCTCTGCAGAGAGCTTAGTTTTAAAAACAGACGGAGAGGTAGTGTATCTTAACCTACTTAATCTTGACCAAAGCCCGGTAAATGTAGTAGTACGTGATGCAATGGGACGTATAGTTTTTACAGAAACTATTGAAGAGACAAAAACAGTACACAAGGCTTTTAACTTTACAAAAGCTTTCAAGGGTACGTATTATGTAAAAGTAAAAGACGGTGACAAGAGTTACACCAAAGAGGTGGTTATCGGATAAACAAGACTAGTTTATTTTGTGTAAAAATTAGTATGCTTAGTTTAATCCCTAAAAGGTGGTTCTTTTAGGGATTTTTTATGTCTTATTGTGAGATATCACTGCTAGTTAAGGAGCTTAGAACGCTATCTCCTTTATGTAATACAAGTGTGTTTTGGTAAACTTTCGCGAAAGCATAACAGCCTTGCATCGCAATATTTATTACATTTGATACTATGGCAGGAACTATCAATAAAGTGATCCTTATAGGTCACACCGGAGATGACGTAAAGATGAATTACTTTGAAGGAGGTAATTGTATAGGAAGATTTCCTCTAGCGACTAACGAGGAGTATGTAAACCGTACCACGGGAGAGCGCGTAAGTAATACGGAGTGGCACAACATTGTAGTGCGTAATAAAGCTGCCGAAATTTGTGAGAAATACCTAAAAAAAGGTGACAAAGTATATGTAGAAGGTCGCCTTAAAACGCGCAAGTGGACAGATGATAAAGGTATGGACCGCTACTCTACAGAGATACAGTGTCAAGAGTTTACCTTCTTAACACCTAAAGGTGAAAGTCAAGGACAGCAACCCCAGCAACCCAGACAAGCTGCTCAACCAGCGCAGCCTAAAGCGCAACCTTATAATACAAATCAACCTTCTCAACCGGCGCAACCTACTACAGACACGAGTGATGTAGATGATTTGCCATTTTAAGTTAATTTAAATTTTACAACCTTTGGATCCCGATCCCGAACCCTTACTTATACTTTTACTCGCTCTTGACACCTCAAGTATTTTGAGTCTCGTGGCGCTTGTTATACTCCTCACGTGCTCTGCGCTTATAAGTGGTGCAGAGGTAGCTTTTTTTTCTCTATCACCTAGTGACTTACTAGAAACCGAAGAGCTAGTTGCAGACCGCAAGATGATGGTGGTAAAAAAATTACTCACCAAACCAAAAAAACTACTAGCAACCATACTTGTGGCAAATAATGCTATAAATATTGCTATTGTCCTCCTATTTGCCAGCCTAGGTGAAGTCATATTTGCAAATATTACAGCAGAGATTCTTACCATCCCTGTGCGCTTCTTACTAGAAGTGGTGCTTATCACGTTTTTAATATTACTTTTTGGGGAGATTTTACCTAAGGTGTATGCAAACAGAAACAACAAGAAATTTGCAGCACTTATGGCATACCCGCTGCGTTTTTTAGATATGCTATTTACACCATTGAGCAGCCCTATGCGCCTTGCCACATTGTGGATTCAAAATAAGCTAGGCGAACAAAAATCTAGTTTTAATGTAGATCAGTTATCCCAGGCACTAGAGCTTACTAGTGAAGAAGATACCACCACAGAAGAACAAAAGATTTTAAAGGGTATTGTTTCCTTTGGAAATACAGATACAAAGCAGGTTATGCGACCTCGTATGGATGTCTTTGCTCTTAATAAAGATGACGATTACCAAAAGGTACTCAAAGAGATTACAGAAAACGGTTTCTCCCGCATCCCGGTGTTTTCTGAGAGTGTAGATACGATAGTAGGTATTTTGTATATAAAAGATTTACTACCACATCTTACTAAGAAAGACTTTGACTGGACAAAACTTATACGCGAGCCCTACTTTGTGCCAGAAAACAAAAAGCTAGATGACTTACTCGCCGAGTTTAAAGAAAAGAAAAACCACCTAGCCATCGTAGTAGATGAGTACGGTGGTACTAGTGGCCTCATCTCTCTAGAAGATATTATAGAAGAGATTGTGGGAGACATCTCAGACGAGTTTGATGATGAAAATATTATCTATTCTAAACTAGATGATCATAACTGGATCTTTGATGGTAAGACGTCGCTCAAGGATTTTTATCGCATCATAAAACTAGAAGACACCACTATCTTTGAAAACAAGAAAGGTGAAGCCGAAACCATTGCTGGTTTTGTACTAGAGGTCTCTGGAGCGTTTCCTCGTAAAAATGAGGTAATAAAGTATGACACCTATGCGTTTACTGTGGAGGCTCTAGATAAAAAGCGCATCAAGCAAATTAAATTTACCATTACATCTTGAAAAACACAGCAGCCATACTCATCTTAATCATTATAAGCATATCACTTATTTCTTGTGGAGGCGACACCTTGCCTAAACCTAAAAGCCAGCTTAGTTTATCATACCCTGCGCCTAGCTACAAGGCTACTGCTAGTGACTGTGATTATAACTTTGACCTCAACAAGCTAGGGATTGTACGCTATAAAGATGACTGCTCTGCAGTAATTGATTACCCAACCATAAACGGCAGTATCTTTTTAACCTACCGCAAGGTTGATAATAATATTAATGCACTGCTCAATGACGCCCAAAAACTCACCTATGAGCACGTGCGTAAAGCAGATAATATTATAGAAGAAAAGTATGTAAACGAGACCCAAAACGCCTACGGGATGTTTTATGACATAAAAGGAGATGCAGCCTCACAATCTCAATTTTATATTACGGATAGTACAAATCACTTTCTTACGGGGTCTATATACTTTAATGCAAGGCCTAATTATGATAGTATATATCCCGCTGCGATATATCTCAAAAACGACATACGCCACCTTATGGAAAGTATAGAATGGCGTAAATAATATCACCCTACTTTACCTCACAAACCTTTTAGATTTTTACCTTAAAAACGCCGACCTTTGCATTCTTAAATCAAAGCAATGCCAAACAAGTCTTTAAAATGGGTATATCTCTTTGTATTATCCATTATCTGGGGTAGTTCTTTTATCCTTATTAAAAAAGGGCTTGTAGGTCTAGACCCATTGCAGTTAGGAGCATTACGTATTTTATTTTCGGCAACGGTGTTATTGCTTTTTGGGTGGAAAAGTCTCAAAAAGATAAAAAAATCAGACTGGAAGTGGATAGGTATTACCGGTATACTAGGCACAGGGCTGCCCGTATTTTTATTTGCCTTTGCAGAGACCGAGATAGATAGTGCTGTGGTAGGTATTTTAAACTCTAGCGTGCCCTTACTGGCATTTATTTTTGGGATATCACTATTTGGGGCACAATTTATACAACGGCAGTTTATAGGCGTGCTTTTAGGGCTTGTGGGTGCTGGAGCTCTTATTTACATAGGCGCTCAAATTAATGAAGGACAAAATTATTGGTATGCCTCACTGGTCATTATAGCAGCCTCCTTTTATGCACTTAATGTGAATATTATAAAAAGACACCTGCAAGAAGTACCTGCCATCGCTATTGCGGCTGGTAACTTTGTCTTTCTCATCATACCTGCGGCAATTATACTCGCTATTTCTGGTTTTTTTGATTTGCCTGTTACTACAGACGCTACGCTACAGCAGTCTATAGGGTATATCGTGATTCTCTCTATATTTGGCACTGCACTAGCAAAAGTGATGTTTAACAAACTTGTGCAAATGAGCAATCCCGTCTTTGCATCTTCTGTTACCTACTTGATGCCTATTATATCTGTAATGTGGGGACTGCTAGATGGCGAGGCCTTTACAATACTTCAGTTTATTGCCACCCTTATCATTCTTGTAGGTGTTTATATAGGTAATAGCGCCAGAAAAAAAGCATAAGC
>JAHDEV010000099.1 GCA_020628615.1 Dokdonia sp. | reverse complement strand
GAGGTAGGATGCGCCTGGCAGGTAAGGATAAGTCCCTCTGCAACCTCTGCATCTGTAAGAATTTGATTTTGTGACATCACAGCAGTACCTTCTGTTACTCGTGCGATACAGCTACTACATACGCCGCCTTGGCAAGAGTGTGGCGCGTCTATATCCTCATCTAGTGAGGCGTCAAGAATGTTTGTCTCTTGATCCATTGTAAACTCAAACTCATCATCATCACAAAGTACCTTTATAGCTGTTTTACCATCTAGAGGCGCTTCTATTTCTGTAGTTTCTGTGCTTGCCGTAAAAAGTTCAAAATGTATAGCAGTATCTGCAACATCATTTTCTTTTAGAACTTTAGTTACTTCATTAATCATTGCCTCTGGACCACATAAAAAGTAATCGTCAAAGTTATTTTCGGCATATTTATTTTTTACCACAAAGTTTACCGTAGACTTCATAATACGGCCAAAGTGTGCGCCATCTACACGCGACTGTGAGTAAATACTTTCAATAGAGAAGCGATCTGTATATTGAGATCTCAAAGCTTGTAACTCGTCTATAAACATCGCCTCCTCTGGTGTTCGATTCCCAAAGACTAGTACAAAAGTGCTATGTGGAGATTGCGTAAGGGTTGTCTTTATCATAGACAGAATAGGTGTAATACCTGAACCTGCGGCAAATGCTGCGTAGTTTTTCGCTTTCGCGAAAGCGGAATTATCTATCTTAAATCTACCCTCTGGTTCTTGTACCTCTAGCGTGTCACCTTCCTTAAGTTCTCTATTTGCATAGGTTGAGAACGTTCCGTTTTCTACCTCTTTTACCGCAACGGTAAGCCCTTCTTGAGGTGTGCTACAAATAGAGTAAGCACGTCTCACCTCTGTACCGTCTATTGTAGTTTTTAAAGTAATATATTGACCAGGGGCAAAGGTAAAGTGCTCTTTTAAAGCACCCGGAAGTGCAAAAGTAATAGCAACAGACTTTGCTGTGATTCTTGTAATGGTCTGAATATGAAGTGTATGAAATGAAGACATTGACGTTTTTTTTACAAAAATACAAAGCAATGCGTTTTATGTGTAACATTACGAGTAGTTTAAATACCTATACCTCGCTAAACAACCTAAAATTATGGTCAAACAATTTTTAAGCCTTGAGTGGAAGGCATTTTTTAGAAGTCCTGCTTTTGGAACTAACCTTGCACTTAAAATTTTGATGGTTTTTGGAGCCTTAATGATGGTTTTATACCTAGGAGGTGCTGGTGTGGGTCTTTATTTTATACTTGAAAAAGCAGACCTTGAGCCTTTCTCTACCGTTAATACATTTGTTATTTACTACTTAGTGGGTGATCTTATATTGAGGTATGTGGGTCAAAAAATGCCTGTGGTAAATATTAAACCACTATTACTTTTACCTTTTAAAAAGACTAAGATTGTAAAGTTTGCACTTGGCAAAACAGTACTTGCCTTCTGGAACTGGATGCACGCTTTTTTCTTTATTCCATTTTCTATTGTATTACTGGCAAAGGGTTTTAATCCGCTAGGTGTGATTGCTTGGCACTTGGCTATGTTTTGCTTTATATATGCAAATAATTTTATTAATGTCTTTTTAAATGATAAGCTGTGGCTTGTGTTTAGCGTAGGCGCATTATTTGCTGCCTTAGGCTTTGCTCAGTATTATGGCTATTTTGATATCACAGCCTTTACACAACCGTTTTTTCAAGGGTTATACGAGTATATGTGGCCTGTTATATTTCCTATAGCATTACTTGTTACGGTAGCAACGATTGCTTTTAAGTACTTTCTTGCAAGATTATATCTAGATGCAGGGCTGGCAAAAAAGGTGAGTGAAGCAAGTGGAGGAGATTTAGGGTGGCTAGACCGTTTTGGGAAGCAGTCTACCTTTCTTAAAAATGATATTAGACTCATAATGAGAAACAAGCGTTCTAAGACTACGGTGTTTATGAGTGTTATGTTTTTGTTTTATGGATTGCTCTTTTTTACAGGCGCTGTTGAGGTGTATGATGGCCCGTTCTGGAAAATGTTTGCAGCAGTATTTGTAAGTGGTGGTTTCCTTTTTAGTTTTGGGCAGTTTGTTCCTTCTTGGGATAGTGCCTATTACCCGCTTATGATGACACAAAATATTGCCTATAAAGATTATTTAAAGTCTAAGTGGCTACTCTTGGTGATTGCTACATTCTTTTCGGCGATATTATGCATACCCTATATTTATTTTGGATGGGATGTACTTATTGCAGTACTAGTAGGAGCTATATTTAATATGGGTATAAATGCACACCTTGTATTACTAGGGGGCGCTTATATAAAAACACCCATAGACTTACAGAGTGGTAAAAAAGCCTTTGGAGACAAGAGTTCTTTTAACCTTAAAACGCTGCTTGTGAGTTTGCCTAAAATGCTTGGGCCTATGGCGCTTTATGCGATAGGGCACTTTACGGTAGGACCTACTTTGGGCTATGCACTAGTTGCTATAGTAGGGCTTATAGGCTTTGCTTTTAGAGACAAAGTATTTGACCAGATTATTAAAATATATAAGACAGAGAAGTATAAAACGCTTGCAGCTTATAAACAAACAAAATAGAGAGACGATGATCACAGTACACAATTTGTCAAAATCATATAACGGAGTTACAGTTCTTAACCTAGAAGGTTTTGAAATCCCAAAGGGTCAGTCTTTTGGACTTGTAGGTAATAATGGAGCTGGTAAGACAACGCTTTTTAGCTGTCTGCTAGATCTTATACAACCTTCTACGGGTTATATAGAAAATGGTGGCGTAAAAGTAAATGAGAGTGAAGACTGGAAAACACACACGGCTTCTTTTATAGATGAGTCATTCCTTATAGGATATCTTACTCCAGAAGAATACTTTTATTTTATAGGAGACCTAAGAGGAGAAAATAAAGCAGATGTAGATGCGTTGCTGGCAAACTTTGAAGACTTCTTTAATGATGAGATTATAGGGAAGCGTAAATATTTACGTGACCTTTCAAAAGGAAATCAAAAAAAGGTAGGTATTGTAGCAACCTTAATAGGGAGTCCAGATGTAATTATACTTGATGAGCCATTTGCAAATCTTGATCCTACTACGCAAATACGTTTAAAAGGAATCATAAAAAAAATGGCATCAGATAGAGAGGTAACTGTCTTGGTATCTAGCCACGATCTTCAGCACGTAACAGAAGTGTGTGAGCGTATTGTAGTGTTAGAGAAAGGAACTTTAGTAAAAGATATTATAACTTCTCCAGCAACCCTCAAAGATCTAGAAGCTTACTTTGCTGGTAATGAGTTGGTAGTAGAATAAGAGCCTTAAATTGGGGTAAAAAAAATGGCCACAATAAAGCGACCATTTCCTAAGTTCCCCAACTTAATTCTTCAAGTTTATGCAACTTGAACAGTAAAAATACTAAAGTGCTAGGTATCAACCGAAAAAACAGCGGTTTTTTTTAGAATTTTCTTAACTTTTTTTTAAGACATCTATCAATTATTTGCTCAAAGGCAGTATATGACGTGAAGAGTCCTAATAAAAAGATGGAAATCTATGTTTTTTCAAAAAGAAATGTATTTTTACACGCTTCCATACTAAAATGGGTAAATTACAGTTCCTTTTAGTAAAAACATAACAGGTTTGACAATACTCTTAAGACGTATCCTCTGTACAAGTATTCTTGTATTAATTCTTGCGAGCTGCTCTCGCAAGAAAGATTCATTTATAAGTCGCAACTATCACGCTGTTACCACAGAGTACAATACGTTATATAATGGTAACGTTGCTCTAGATGAAGGTAAGAGTGCACTTATACAAACCTTTAATGATAACTACTGGGAAGTACTACCTATAGAGCGCATATCTTTTGAAGAAAACACCGCTCTAGGTGAAGAAAATAGAGATCCTAACTTTGTAAGAGCAGAAGAAAAAGCAATTAAAGCGATACAACGCCACTCTATGAAAATAGATGGAGAAGAGCGCAACCCACAAATGGATGAAGCCTTCTTACTACTAGGAAAAGCAAGATATTTTGACCAGCAATTTGTACCAGCACTCGAAGCTTTTAATTACGTACTTGCATATTACCCTAAGAGTAACAATATCGCTCAGGCCAAAGTCTGGAAGGAAAAGACAAACATCAGGCTAGAAAATAATGAGATTGCTATAGAGAATCTCAATAAGATTTTTAAAGTAGAGAAAAATCTCAAAAACCAAGACATTGCAGATGCAAAAGCAATGCTCGCTCAGGCCTATCTTAATCTAAACAAACCAGATAGTGCTCTCATTTATATAAAAGAAGCTTCAGACCTCACTCGTAAGTATGAAGAAAGAGGTCGCTATAACTACATCAAGGGGCAGCTGTATAATCGTCTAGATAAAAAAGATAGTGCAAATCTCGCCTTTCAAGAAGTGATAGACCTTAATAGAAAGATACCTCGCAAGTATCATATAAATGCACATTTAGAACAAATACGTAGTAGTGACCTTACTACAGAAGATACACTTGCACTAAGAGAGCGTCTAGATAAAATGATAAGTAATAGAGAGAATAGACCATTTTTAGATAAAATATATTACACAAAGGCGGCCTATTATATGAGCCTAGGTAAAGAAGACTCTGCTATTGCAAATTATAATAAGTCATTAAGGGAGACTAGCACAGATAACTACCTTGTGTCACGGGATTATCTCGCACTTGCAGACTATAATTTTGAGCAAGCAGCATATAAAACTGCTGGTGCTTATTATGATAGTATGCTGGGTAAAATAAGCGACCGCACAAGAGAGTATAGGTCTGTAAAAAAGAAACGTGATAACCTTACAGATGTTATAGCCTATGAGGATCTCACACAACGCAACGATAGTATTATCTCACTAGTCACGATGTCTGAAGATGATCTTACGGCATATTTTGATAACTATATAGCAGAGCTTAAGGCAAAAGAAGCGGCAGACTCTATAGCTAGAGTAGATAAAATACGTAATAACGAGTTTTTTAATAGTAGTTCTAGTGCTCGTAAAAAAACACAAGCTACAGCTGGTGAATTTTACTTCTATAATGATGTAGCGGTATCTTATGGTAAGCAAGCCTTTGAGCGTAGATGGGGTAAAAGAAGACTAGCAGATGGATGGCGCCTCTCATCAAAACAAACTCCAGCTAGTAACGGAGGGCTCTTGCCGGTAGCACTTCAAGAAGAAGAGGAGACACAAAAGAAAACAGCACAAGACTATATTGCAACACTACCTAGGGATAGAACTCAAATAGATAGCCTTATTAAAGAGCGTGACTTTGCATACTTTCAGCTAGGGCTTATTTATAAAGAAAAGTTTAAAGAATATCCTTTGGCGGCAAATCGTTTAGAAAAGCTATTAAGTTTCAAACCTGATGAGAAGCTTGTGTTGCCTGCTACATATAACTTGTATCAAGTGTATGAATCTATGGACGCTTTCGCGAAAGCGGAAACCTATAAAAACGAGATCACTACAAAGTATCCAGACTCTCGTTATGCTACAAGAATAAATAATCCTAATACAGCACTTGAAGCAGATGCAGAGGCTCCAGAAGAAATTTATAAAGGTTTATACAAGCGTTTTCAAAACCAAGAATATGCAGGTCTTCTCTCAGACCTAGAAGTAAAAATTGATCAACTTTATGGAGATCCATATTTACCTAAATTTGAACTGCTTAAAGCAACCGTATTAGGTAGATATAAAGGGTATGATGCTTACAAAGAGAGCCTTAATTATGTAGCACTTACCTACCCACGTACAGAAGAAGGTAAGAAAGCTCAAAACTTATTGCGCAATGCTTTGCCTACAATGAAGTTTGAAAACTTTGACGACGAGGCAATTTCTATAAACTATAAGGTGCTATACTCCTTTACAAGTTCTGACGTGCAGGGAGCGCGCGATTTTCAGAGGAGACTTGAAGAGAGCTTTGAAAAGATAGGTTACACACAGTTTTCTACCTCTATAGATGTATATAATGAGAAAGAGTCTTTTGTAGTAATACACTTTTTAGACAGTAGAAATCAAGCCGAAGGCCTTGTTGAATTACTTGCAGTAAATGATCAAGTAAGAATTACAAGACCTAATACCATTATTGCTTCAGAAAATTATAAGATCATCCAAGTACATAAAAACTTTGATGCTTATAATGCACAAAAAACAAACTGAGATTAAATATAAACCCCCTTACAAATGTTTTCAGATAACAAAAAAGGAAAAGGACCTGCACTTACAAATCAACAAAACCGCATAAGCCAGGGTACAACTCTTAAAGGAGATGTTACCTCAGAAGGAGGTTTTCGTATAGATGGTGTAATAGAGGGTAATATTACAGCGCCAAATAAGATTGTAATAGGTAAAACAGGTGTTGTAACCGGTACAGTTATTTGCAACGATGCAGATGTAGAGGGTAAAATTGTAGGTAGATTAGAGATAAAAAATTTACTTTCAATAAAGACTTCTGCACATATTGAAGGAGAGGTTATTACTGGAAAGCTTGCCGTAGAGCCTGGGGCAACCTTTAACGCATCTTGTGAGATGAAAGGCAACCTTAAATCGCTATCAAATGCCAAAGGAAAAGGAGAACGCTCCGCTTAAAAACTGGGCACGATTTTCTACCATTGCTTTACAGATGGGAGTGACTATATACTTAGGTAATCTACTAGGTGTATGGCTCGATCAAGAATTTGAAACTATATACTTAGAAAAAACAGTTACACTCTTTGCTATTTTTCTATCTATCTACTTCGTCATAAAAGGCGTAATGCGTCTCAATAAATAAGTGTTGATTAAAAAATTACTCTTTTACACTCTTGTCATTTTAGGTTTATTAATTATAACTTATAATGTACACTTCTATCTCACAGCACATTTTGAGATCTATCATCCATATAGCTTATGGCCAGTTTACATTTATCAGGCTATTGCCTCTTATGTACTAGTAATTGTTTTTGAGCTACTAGCATCACTGACAAAAGAGTTTAAAGATCAACTAGGGTTTTTATACTTAGGATCTATGGCGGTAAAAGTTTTATTCTTTTGTGTTCTTTTTAGAGATGTTATTTTTTTTGGACCTGATTTGAGTAAGATAGACAGTGTTTCTCTACTGTTACCCATCTTCATATTTATCTTTTATGAGGTAATTGTTATTGTGAAAATCTTGAATAGAGAGACTCAAAATTGAAATAATTACGAATTCTATTTTATTTTGAAGAAAATGAGTACTTTTGCACAGAATTTTAGGCCACGTCATTTATTGAAAATATTGGAATGAAAATAGCATCAAAATCGATTTCATTTTTAACATTAGTTCTTGTGCTTTTGACTTCTTTTTCTGTTTACGGAAAAGATGGAGCAAAAAAGGGTGATCCTGTAAATACAAGAACGGAGATTAATGAGTACATACAACATCACTTAAAGGACTCTCACGACTTCCATTTATTTTCAACTTTTGATGATAATGGAATGGAGCATCACTGGGGATTTCCGTTGCCGGTAATGTTATGGGGAGAAAATGGCTTTACAGCTTTTATGTCTTCAGAGTTTCACCACGATGATGATGGAACTGTCGTTGTAGAAAAAGGTGACAGCCGCTTTGTAAAACTTCACGGTAAAATATATGAGCTTAATGCTGGTGAGACTGCTGTTCAGTTTGATGAAGAGCACCACGCGGTAAACGCTTCAAAGCCTTTTGATTTATCTATCACAAAAAGTGTTTTTGGGATATTACTTATAGGTTTATTAATGCTGTTTTTGTTCTCAAGACTAGCAAGACAATACAAAAACAAACAAGTTCCTACCGGATTTGGACGTGTGCTAGAGCCACTAGTGGTTTATGTACGTGATGAAATTGCTAAGCCAAACATCGGGGAGAGCTACAGAAAATTTACTGGATACCTTCTTACTGTATTCTTCTTTATCTGGATACTTAACCTTGTAGGGTTAATGCCATTTGGCTTCAACGTTACTGGACAAATTGCTGTTACAGCGGCACTAGCTGTTATTACATTAGTAATTTATGTATTTAGCGGTAATAAACACTTCTGGGGGCATATGTTATGGATGCCAGGTATTCCTTATGTGTTTAGACCATTACTAGGTATTATAGAACTTATAGGTACACTAGTTATTAAGCCATTTTCATTATTAGTACGTCTGTTTGCAAACATTACTGCAGGTCACACGGTTGTAATGAGTCTTGTAGCGGTAGGTATTCTTATGCAAGAAAGCTTATCTGCAACAGGGTCTACTATTGTATCATTATTTTTATCATTATTCATAATGCTTATTGAGGTGCTAGTAGCATTCTTACAAGCTTATATATTTACAACACTCTCTGCACTATTTATAGGTATGGCGGTTGCAGATGATCATCACGATGAGGAGCTGCACGACGAGCTAGGAGAGGAGATTGAGGACACTGAAGTTATCCGTAAGAACTTCACTTAATTAAGAATTTTTATTTGTTTAATTTTTTATATACACTATT
>JAHDEV010000098.1:5494-8814 GCA_020628615.1 Dokdonia sp. | reverse complement strand
AGATTCTATATCATTAATTTGTTGCTCTAGATTGTTTTGCGCTTTCGCGAAAGCGAATACCAAAAGGGCTACTGCTGCGAGTTTTAGTTTCATAGGTATGATTTGCTGTTTAAGAGTGGTTAATGTACAAATGATTTTTGAGATGAGATAATTTTAGTAAATATGGTAGGTAACTATAAGACATAAAAAAATCCCTAGTGGCTAGCTAGGGATTTGGTACATTTAGTGGAATCTAAATGATTTAGTATCCTGGATTTTGTTGTAGTTGAGACAGCTCAATCTCTCTATTAGGAATAGGGAAGATTGTCTTGTCTGCTCCTACAGCGCTCTCTACTTCATTAGGCATTCCTGCTCTTCTTAAAGCGAGACCGTTTCTTAACAAGTCCATTCTACGTTGCCCTTCAAAGGCAAGCTCTTTACGACGCTCGTTTAAGATATCTTCAAGAGTTACAGCAGTAAGTGGTGCAAGACCTGCGCGTGCTCTAAGTAGGTTGATATCTGTAAGGGCATCTGCACCTATAGAAGAACCGTTTCTTAAGTTAGCTTCGGCTCTTGTAAGGTATGCTTCAGTAATTCTAAGTACTGGTGCGTTATCTGCATTGTTTACACCATCTGGAAACTTAGCAGTAAATACACGTGCATTACCTGGTGCAGATGTACCTATCTGTATAAGATCTGTATATCTAGCGTCTGGTACTGGGTTTCCTTCATCATCAAGAAGTGGGTTTCCATCTTCATCAATTTGGAATTCTTCAAGGTATGCAGCAATTAAGTTATCTGTAAATGGCGCATCACCACGACCAGTAGGAGCAGGGTTAGTAAGACCTGAGAATCCTTCTCCAGAGTCTTGTCCATCTGCAGATGTGTTTACTAATGTAAACAGGTGCTCTGGTGACTGGTCATTGTAAAATTCATAATTTTCAGCAAGTTGGAAAGAACTGCTTATGGCATCGTTAGATAATGTAGCAGCTTCTTCAAAACGCTCTTGGTATAAGTACAAACGTGCTAGTAACTGTTGTGCAGCTGCTTGAGTAGCTCTTGAGTTATCACTGTTTGTAAGTGATGGAATTGCATCAATAAGGTCAACTTCAATCTGAGTATGAATCTCGTTAAGTGTTGCTCTTTTTGGGAATAATTCCTCATCTGTAGCTGTACTAGGGTTAACAGGGCTAACTACTAATGGCACAGCTAGGTTTGTACCTCCACCTACTTGAAGTGGTTGTGCAAAAAGGTCTGCAAGCTTAAAGTATACTAGGGCTCTCATAAATTTTGCTTGCGCAACAATGTTTGCTCTATTTTCTTCAAGAAAAGTTTCATCTGCAATTTCTGGTACAAAAGCAATTACTCTATTTGCAGCATTAATCACTTCATAACTATCATCATAAATACCCTGTATTGAAGTATTTGTAGATCTTGTGTCGTATGTTCTAATGTCGTTAAATGTTGGGAAAGACCCTACAAAATCAACATTGTCAGACTGCCATTCTGTAGCTAGGGCAGAGGTACCGTTAAGTACATCGTCTTGTTGTGCAAGACTATAAACTCCTACTAGTGCACCGTTTGCACCTGCTTCACTAGAGAATACTTGCTCTGGAGACTGATCGTCTTCTGGCAATATGTCTAAATCGTCCTCACAAGAGTAGAATCCTACGCTTAAAAGGAAAATAAGTGTGTATTTAAAAATTTTCATATTCTTATTTGGTTTTATATTATAATTGGATCGTTGCTCCAAAGATGAAAGACTTTGATTGTGGTGGAGTAAAGAAAGTTTCTCCTTGTCCTAATGCAGCACTTGTGTCTGTTACCTCTGGGTCAATACCTTCTAAGTCGCTTCCTTTTATAGTAATAAGGTTTGTTGCAGTAGCATATAACCTTACGTTTTTAACGTGCTTAGTTTTGTCTAATACAGACTTAGGGATTGTATATCCTAATGTTATATTCTTAAATCTTAAGAAAGAACCATCTCTTAACTGAGCAGTAGATCTCTGTGCAAACGTGCTAAATGTTGGGCTGTCAAAAGCAGGAACAAAAGCATTGTCTCCTGGCTGTTGCCATACATCTAATAAAGCAGCTCTGTTATTAAAAGATCCTGAAGCAGCGTTATCTGTAAAACGTAAACCGTCTACATAGATATCATTACCAACACTAAAGTTAGTTAAAACATTTAAGTCAAAGTTTTTGTATCTGAAAGTGTTAGTAAGACCTCCTACAAAGTCTGGGTTTGCATCTCCTGCAATAACTCTATCTGTAGATGGATTAGGGTTTGTAGTTGCGTTACCATCTGCATCTAGCCACTCTGCATCACCAGTTTGTGGGTTTACACCTTTGTAACGTACTAAGTAAAATGTGTTAATAGACTCGCCTACAATAGCTCTTTGAGAAGCAGATCCAGCTATAAACTCTCTTCCTTCTGTATCAATAGATGCTCCTGGTAAAGAGATTACTTCGTTTGTATTGAAACCTATGTTAAGAGTTGTTGTCCATTTAAAATCACCATCTCTAAAGTTATTAGAAGTAAGACTAACGTCAAAACCTCTGTTTTCAATCTCACCTACGTTACGAGCAATGGTATTATTTGTACCAGCGGCAGTAGAGATAGGTAATGGAAGGTTTAAGATAAGGTCATCTGTTCTTTTCTTGTAGTAATCTACGCTGAAAGAAAGTCTGTTGTTAAACAAGTCTCCCGCTAGACCGATATCAAAAGCTTTAGAACGTTCCCATTTTAAATCTGGGTTTGGTGCAGAAACAGGAGCAAGACCAGCTTGATCATTATATTGTCCAAAAGTACCACCACTATAAAGTGCTAGTGACTGGAAGTTACCAATACGGTCGTTACCAGTTGTACCGTAACTTGCTCTAAGTTTAAGGTTGTTAATCCAAGAGCTATCTTCTAAGAATTTTTCTTCAGAAAGGTTCCAAGCACCACCTAGAGCGAAGAATGTACCAAAACGGTTATCTTCTCCAAAACGTGATGATCCGTCACGACGTAAAGATCCTTCAAGAACATATTTACTGTCATATGCATAGTTTACACGTGCAAAGTAACCTACAAGGCTGTTTGCCGTAGCACTAGATGTAGTCGTAGTCTTTTGTGCAGCAGACTCAATGTTTAAACTAGAATCACTAGCAAAACCTGTACCTGCAACTGCAATAGTTCTAATAGTGTTCTCTTCGTAAGAGATACCTGCTACTGCTCCTAAATCGTGCTTATCTCCGAAAGTAGTATCGTAGTTAAGTGTGTTAGTAAGGATGTAACGGTTGTCTTGAGCATAAAAGTTAGATCCTGTTCCTCCTGGTGAGTTAAGCTCAAAAGAACGTTG
>JAHDEV010000098.1:0-5394 GCA_020628615.1 Dokdonia sp. | reverse complement strand
GTAGTCTGTCCTCCTTTAGAACCAGATTTTGTAGTTACAATTACAACACCGTTAGATCCACGAGAACCGTAAATAGCAGTTGCCGAAGCATCTTTTAATACAGAGATAGACTCTATATCATTTGGGTTGATGTTTGCAAGTGGGTTAAGACCTTGGTTTGCACCTTGGTTAGATGTAAGGTCTGTGTCGTTAAGTGGTACACCGTCTACAACAAATAGTGGTCTAGATCCAGATGATACTGAAGCGACACCTCTAATTTTAATAGTAGGAGCTGCTCCTAGTACTCCAGAAGATTGTACAACCTGTACACCTGCTGCTTGACCTTGTAGTAACTCTTGTGGAGAGTTTGCCGGGATATCTTTAATAGCATCCTGACCAATTACAGATACAGATTGAACATTTTTCTTTTTTGTTTGTGATCCAAAAGCTACAATAACGACCTCATCCAGTGCATTATCTTCTTCTAGTGTCACATTAATAATAGTCTGATTTCCTACAGGAATAGAAACTTCTTTAAAGCCTACATAGCTAAAAGTTAATACATCTGTTGATGATGCTTCTATAGAGAAGTTTCCATCAAAATCAGTTTGGGTACCCGTAGTGGTACCTTGAATTAAAACACTGGCTCCTGGTAACGGGCCATTTTGTTCTTTCACTGTACCTGTAATTGTTTTCTGAGCAAAAGTGACTTGCGCCATAAAGCCTAGAAGAGCCAAAAACAGATACTTTTGGATAATAGTTTTTTTCATTTATGTATGTTTTTAATGATGCGATAAAATTATTCATTTAGCGCAATCGTTAAGAATGTCACATCACAATTAACCTAAGTTTATCATAAATTTAAGAATTCGCAATTTATGTTAAAATTTCTCGCAAAAATCCTTTAACAATTATAACTAATTGAAAATCTATTAAGTAGGAATTTTCTTAACATTTTGAGATCTTATTTTTAATAAATGTTTAACTAAAAATGGTCTTAAAGTTTACCTTAAGGTAACATTGCTGTTAACGTTTATTTAAGATAATTTTATCTTAATAAAAACCAAAAAAGCGCCTCTTCACAAGGAAGAGACGCTCTATAAATCGTGTTTTGTTTAACTTATTTTGAAAGGTAATCTACTGCAAGTTGACTAAGCGCTTTGACACCGAGTTGAAATCCGCTTTCATCTATATAGAAATCTGGCGTGTGATGCGGGAAAGCTTCTTTGTTTCCAGGAGTCATTCCGCCTAAAAAGAAATAGAAGCCAGGCACTTTTTCTTGAAAGAAAGAGAAATCTTCCCCACCAGTAACTGCCTTCTGTAATTGTACATTTTCTGTACCGCTTACTTTTTGAAGTGTTGGTAATGACTGCGCTGTAAGATCTAGATCGTTATAGGTTACAACAGTCATATTTTGCCATTCAATTTCTGCCTCACCACCATAAGCCTTTGCAATGTCACGAGCCATCTCATTCATACGTCTTATGATTTTCTCACGCATATCTGGATCAAGCGTACGTACGGTACCTATCATTTCTGCACTTTCTGGTATGATATTAAAACGTAATCCAGAGGTTATCTTACCCACAGTTATTACGGCAGCTTCTTCTGTCAAGTTACTCTCACGAGAGATAATACTTTGAAAACCGTCTATAATTTGAGCAGAGATAAGAATAGGGTCTACACCAGACCACGGCTGGCTACCGTGGGATTGCTTTCCTTTTACTTTTACAACAAAGCGCTCTGTTGCGGCCATAGTCCCTCCAGGTTTATATCGTATAGTTCCTGCTGGTGTAGCGCTATTAATATGTAAACCAAAAATGGCGTCTACCTGAGGATTTTGTAGTACACCTTCCTTCACCATAAGCTTTGCACCTCCTTCTTCACCTGGTGGTGGTCCCTCTTCTGCAGGTTGAAAGACAAACTTTACAGAACCTTTTATTTTATCCTTATTCTTAGCCAGAACTTCTGCTACGCCCATAAGTATAGCCGTGTGGGTATCGTGACCACAGGCGTGCATTACACCAGTTTCGGCCCCTAGAAAGGTAGTAGTAACATTAGATTTAAAAGGAAGATCATTACGCTCTGTAACTGGTAATGCATCTATATCTGCTCGCAGTGCAACCACTTTACCGGGCAAATCTCCTTTTAATAGTCCTACAACACCAGTCTTTGCGACACCAGTTTGTACTTCTATACCTAGTGATTTTAAATGTTTGGCTATTTTTTCGGCGGTTTTAAACTCTCTGTTTCCTAGTTCAGGGTTTTGATGAAAGTCTCTGCGCCATTCTATTACTTTATCTCTTACTGCAGCGATGTCTTGATCAAAAGAGGTTTGCGCTTTCGCGAAAGCGGAAACTAAAACAGTCCCTACAATGCATAAGGTTTTTGTGTATTTCATATAGTTGTTATTAAGCAGACTCACATTTTGAGTCCATATGGTATTAGATTAATCTCTTATAATAGTACTAGGAAATGCTACTGGACTCTCGTGACCATCTTTACCTACAGCAGCTACGCCAAAGAAAAAGTTATCTATCACAATACCTTTAAGAGTGGCACTTGTACCATTTGAAATAAGTCTTGAGTGGTCCCAAGTAGGAGAGGTGGTGTCTCTCCAGTACACTTTATAAGCTACTGCACCCTCTACGGCATCCCATTGTAAACGTGCATTTGCCTCAACAATACCACCTATACCTACGTTACTAGGAGTAGGAGGTGCCCAGGCGATGCTCGCAAGGTTAATAGCGTTTACGGCTGTAAGTTTTGCATTATAGGGGAAGTTTACGTGCTCAAAGGTATCACCATAGTTTATTCCATTTTCTGTACGTATGTCTTGGTGTTGCTGTGTGTAATTTTCGTGTGCTTCCATTATACGTATTCCGGCAAAACCAGCGTCGTTAAAAGGTCTGTGGTGACCACCACGGCCAAAACGGTCTAGTCTATAAATCATCATAGGGTTCATCTCTGGCATATACGTTTTTGTGGTTTTATAAATAAAACGAGCCAGTTGTCTTGAGATACCATCTACCTCACCGCCATAAAAGCGTCTTGCGTTGCGCTGTCTTTCTGTCTCGGTAGGAGGGACTGGCTCAGAAAATATTCTAAAGGTTCTATTATCTATCACTCCATCTACACCTTCTATATTACCTATCATATCATTGTTCATAATCCCTATAATCTCCCAGCCTTGCTCTTTTGCATAGGCCGCTAGCCCTTTTCCACCAAAGAGTCCTTGCTCTTCTCCAGAGAGGCCTACATATATAATACTGTTTTCAAACGTATATTTTGATAATACTCTAGCCGCTTCTAGTGTACCAGCCATACCGCTAGCATTATCATTTGCGCCAGGTGCGTCATCTGTATAATTTGTAGGGTCAGAAATTCTACTATCTATATCACCGCTCATAAGTATGTAACGATTAGGGTACTTGCTACCTTTTTGTATGGCAACAACATTTACTACCGCTACATCCTTTACTATACGAGGGTTTGTACCTTTTTTTACTAAATCACTCTGATAAAAAACATCTAGACAGTTATTACAAGCTTGAGATGTTTTTTCAAACTCACTTTTTATCCATCTTCTAGCGGCGCCTATGCCGCGAGTGTTTGAAACGGTATCGCTTAAGGTGTGCCTTGTTCCAAAATCTGCAAGTTTTTTTACATCTGCGCGTAATCTGTCTTCAGATATGGCATCTATGATATCATAAATTCTTGAATCTGTTTGCGCTACACTTGTACCTATAGAAAGGCAAAATGTAAAAGCAGTAAGTACAGAGGTAGTAATGAGTTGTTTTGGGTTTGGAATGTGTAGGGTGGGTAAATTTCTTAACATTGATATAAAGTATAAATTTTTGTTTTAAAGATAGTAAAGAATGTGTTGATGTATAGACCGCTTTCGCGAAAGCGTATATATAAACCTTACAGCACAATCGAAGCAACTCAAGATTTACTCCACGAGCTCAATAGTGCCAAAAATACCTGCGTCTATCCATCCTCTGTTTTTATCTTTACCTGGCACGGCTACAGAGCCTATAAAGTTTTCTCGCTCATCACTTTCATCATTATCACAATAGGCTAGGGCAAAGCCCATTTTCTTATTTGGCGCTAGTATTTTTTGCTCGTTCACACCACCATCTTTATAAGTAGCGTCATAGATGGTCATCTTGCACTCCCACAGCATCGTATTTTCTCCTACACTTGTAGTTTTAGATTGTACGTGGCTATTGTACAATGTAGGTGTTTTACCTGGAGCAACATCTACCACATTACCGTCTAGTGCTACGTGATATGCAAATGCATTGTGGGTAAACTGGTGACCACCGCCGGAGTTATCTTCATCTATAAAAATCTCTAGGCAGTCATCATCCCACCATAGGGTGAGTGGGTCTTTTTCTTTGTCATAAATTACGTCATCTGTAATTTCGGCAAGTATATATAGGGCTTCTGGAGTCCAAGCAAGTTTATAGCGGCCAGCGAAGTCTTGATCAGTATAGTCATCTCCCAGCCATTTTTGATCTAATTGTTGCCAGCTCACGTTATTCCATATTGGATCATCTGCCTTTCCATCCAGCTGTGGTGCAATAGTGGCTTTTTGAACTTGTCGTAACTGGTGATCTATCTTATTATTAGGTATCTCGCTTGTATCTTCAACAAGGTCTGAAGATGAGGATGCAGTTGTTGTAGATTCTTTACAACTCGATAATACAAGTGTGAGTAAACAGAAGGTTAATAGGTTTTTCATTAATATTATAATTTGTTGATTTTTTGTGTAATAATACCAGAGCTTGTAAAGACTTTTACAAAATAGATACCAGATGGTGTACCACTAAATGTTACTGGTGATAGGGTGGCCTGCGAGACTATTAATTGTCCGGTGATATTGTAGATTTCGAGTTTCTCCACGGTTGTGTTTGGAGCGTTTATATGGAGCGTCTCGCGTACTGGGTTAGGATAGATTACTATATCATTTTGTGTAGTAACATCTTCTGTAGCTAGAGTTCCTGAAACTACAAATCTAAGCGTAGCCTGAGAGTTAGGACCTGTTTGATTAAGCCAGAAGGTATAAGTTCCGGTAGGTAGTGGTGGGGTAAAGCCTGTGCCTAGTTGCCCAATTTGTGGTAGTAAATCTGTATCTAGATTACCGCTACCATACGTCATACCTCCTAGTAAATCACTTGCAGTTGTACTCATTGCATCTGTTGTAAACGCGTTGCCTTCTTGCAAGCCTATAAATGCCTCATTATTGGTACCCTCTGCGGTATAACCGTCAAGAACAAGTTGATCTAGCTGTAAATCTGGTGGTAAGGTTATCGTTATATAATCTATATCACGAGGATTACCTTGTTGATCTGCTGTAATGCTATTATCTCCTACCTCGAGGATAAAAGGACCACTAGGAGCGTCAAATTG
>JAHDEV010000097.1 GCA_020628615.1 Dokdonia sp. | reverse complement strand
TAAAATGTATGATATAACGCTTTCGCGAAAGCGTACCAAAAAATGGAAAGTATGAAAATTGAACAAATCTACACAGGATGCTTAGCACAAGGTGCCTATTATATAGAAAGCAAAGGGGAAGTTGCTATAATTGACCCTTTGAGAGAGGTAAAACCTTATCTTGATAGAGCAAAACTTGATGATGCAAAAATCAAGTATATTTTTGAAACTCACTTTCACGCAGATTTTGTGAGCGGTCACGTAACACTAGCCAAAGATACGGGCGCTCCTATCATATATGGGCCTAATGCAAACCCCTCTTTTGAAGCGACCATTGCAAATGATGGGCAAGAGTTCAAGCTAGGTGATGTAACTATTATAGCCTTGCACACCCCAGGGCACACGATGGAGAGTACAACTTACCTTCTTAAAGATAAAGATGGTAAAGATCACGCAATTTTTAGCGGTGATACATTATTTCTAGGAGATGTAGGAAGACCAGATCTTGCTCAAAAAATGGGAGAACTCACAGAGCGTGACCTTGCTGGTTACTTATATGATAGCTTACGCACAAAGATAATGCCCCTTGCAGATGATGTAATAGTATATCCAGCACACGGTGCGGGATCTGCCTGTGGTAAAAATATGATGAAGGAAACCGTAGACACGCTAGGTAACCAGAAGCAAATGAACTATGCCTTGAGAGCAGATATGACTAAGGAAGAGTTTATAAATGAAGTTATAGATGGACTGTTACCACCACCTCAGTACTTCCCGCTCAATGTAAAAATGAACAAGGAAGGTTATGAAGACATTCAAGATGTTTTAAAAAGAGGTACACAAGCCTTATCACCACAAGCTTTTGAGGCTGCTGCAAATGAGACAGGTGCTATTGTACTAGATGTACGTCATCAAGATGAGTTTGCAAAGGGTCACATACCTAGATCTATTTTTATAGGTCTCAAGGGAGGATTTGCCCCGTGGGTAGGAGCTCTTATTGCAGATGTAAAACAACCTATACTACTAGTGACAGAACCTGGTAAGGAAGAAGAGGCTGTAACACGATTATCACGTGTAGGTTTTGACAACACACTGGGATATCTCAAAGGTGGTTTTGATGCTTGGAAAAAGGAAGCGCTGGAGTTTGATACCGTAAGCTCTATAACAGCTGCCCAGTTTAAGTCTGATCTTGAAAAATCTAAAAAACCGGTATACGATGTACGTAAGGAGAGTGAGTATTTATCTGAGCGTGTAGAGGGCGCTCACCTCACGCCACTAGATTTCTTAAATAATCACCTTGCAGAGTTTCCAGAAAATGATACTTTTTATGTACACTGTGCTGGAGGATACAGAAGTATGATTGCAGCATCTATATTAAAAAGCAGAGGCATACACAATCTTATAGATGTAAAAGGTGGTTTTAAAGCCATAAAAGAAGCTGGCGTGGCTGTTACAGATTTTGTGTGCCCTACAACATTATAAAACTTTTAAAATGAAAAATATAAATCAAGCCGAATGGCAAGAACTCATTGCAAATGACAGTCAGGCTGTAATTCTAGATGTAAGAACTCCTGGCGAGTGTGCAGAGGGTATACAGGCTAATGCTCAAATGATCGATTTTTTAGACCAGCCCTCGTTTATGGCTTCTATAAAAGAGCTTGACACCTCAAAAAATTACTACATCTATTGCAGGAGCGGTAATCGTAGCGGGCAAGCGTGTCAAATACTAGATAATATGGGTGTAAAAAACACGTATAATCTCACTGGAGGTATGATGGCCTGGACGGGAGAAACGGTTGCACCATAATGCATAATTTGCCTTATTAGAATTGGGGCCTATTATTTTAAATTAGTGAAGAAAAAAGTGACTGCACAAACAGTCACTTTTTTTTGTTTTAAAAGCCTTGCTATGTAACCTAAGTCACTGAAAAAGGTAGACCAAGCGTTTATCTTTGAGTAAAAATAATAATGAAACTCACACTCATACTTATGTCATTTCTATCTTTACTTTTTGGTGATAAATTGCAACAAAGCGATGCCATTACAATACTAAACAGAGACGCTTTTAAAAAAGCAATAGCAACCCCTGGTGTGCAACTCATAGATGTACGTACTGCAAATGAGTACAGCTCTGGTCATATAGCAAAAGCACAAAATATAGATTACTTTAAAACATCTGAGTTTACAACTAAGGTAAATAAACTCGATAAGGACAAACCAGTATACCTCTATTGTAGATCTGGAAATAGAAGCCAGCGCGCCGCAGCAAAATTAGACAGTCTGGGTTTTAAAATCATCTTTGATTTAGAAGATGGTTATAACAACTGGAAATAACTTAGGCTATAAAGCATAGTGATTATACTGTATGCTATTACGCTTTCGCGAAAGCGTAATTACTCCCATCACTTTACACCCTACACTAAGTACAAAACTCTAAAACTCTAACTTATGAGAACTTCTATAATTGTTCAAAACTTAAAATGCGGCGGTTGTGTTAATACAATCACTACAAAAATTAATGCATTAGAAAATGTACATAATGTTACTGTAGATCTAGAATCATCTACTATATCATTTACTGCCGAAGATGCTATAGATGCGCTATCTGTAAAGGAAACTCTAAAAAAATTAGGATATCCATCTATAGAAGATCATAATGGTGTATTGCTAAAGGCAAAATCTTTTGTAAGTTGTGCTACGGGAAAAATAACCTAACCTATGAGCACATTAGAGCAATCACTAAGAGATAAACTGGCGATAGATAGAACTAGACTGGCAAACGAGAGGACCTTTCTTGCTTATTTTAGAACGTTTATTGTTTTTTTAAGTTCTGGTTTTGCTATTATAAAATTAGACCTGCTCAATGAAATACGCTGGATAGGTATGATGCTCATTGTTATAGGGCCGGCACTTTTGGTCATAGGGGTTTTACGTTTTTTATACGTGAAGAAGAGTATCAAAAACTACTACAAAGAATAATGTATTATGAAAGCCTCTTGCTTTCTTAATTTATAAAAATCCTTTAAAACACTAAGGCGCACGTTTTAGTGAAGCTATTAATAACTATAAAAAACTAATTATTATGACAAAACTAAACAACATAGGTCTAGACATTACAACCTCACAAGAAACGGCAGCGCAGCTCAACGATTTACTATCTAACTACCAGATGTTTTATATGAACCTAAGAGGCTTTCATTGGAACATACAGGGAAAGCGCTTTTTTGAGTTACACCTTAAGTTTGAAGAATTATACAACGACGCACTTATAAAAGTAGATGAGATTGCAGAGCGTGTACTTACCCTAAGTGCAACGCCACTTCATACTTTTAAAAAATACCTAGAAATATCAGAAATAAAAGGTGCCGAAAACATTACAGATGGTGAGGCCGCAATATCAAATATTCTAGAAGCATTAACTATACTTCTTAAAAAAGAAAGAGCAATCCTTTCTATCGCTGGAGATGCAAATGATGAAGGTACAGTAGCACTTATGAGTGACTATATTGTAGAGCAAGAAAAACTAGTATGGATGCTCTCTGCTTATCAAAACTAAAATTTTTACGCTTTCGCGAAAGCGTAACACACTTCATTACAACATCTTAATTATCCTAAAAAAACAAAGTCCCTTACTTGGTAACAAATGTTACTGAGTAGGGGTTACTTTTGTGCTTTCTTTGTCAAAAATCAAGTAATGAATTGGATATATTCCCCCTGGCCTTGGTATGTATCGGGCCCAATGATTGCTTTTGTGATGTTTTTACTACTTATGGTGGGTAAAAACTTTGGTATGTCTTCTAATCTTAGAACGATGTGTGCCATCTGTGGAGCAGGTACAAAAGCAGACTTTTTTAAACTAGACTGGCGTGCACAAAAATGGAATCTCACCGTGGTTATAGGTGCCATTATAGGTGGCTTTATAGCTGCAAATTTTATGACTCCAGATGCCGCCGTTGCCATCACACCAGAGACTGTGAGTGATTTACAAAAGCTAGGCTTTAATAGTGCTGGTAAAGCATACCTTCCCACAGAGCTTTTTGAAACCTCGGCGCTATTAGATTTTAAAAGTTTAGCTATACTCATTATAGGTGGGCTCCTCGTGGGCTTTGGGGCGCGTTATGCTGGTGGTTGTACATCTGGCCACGCGATCTCTGGTCTTAGTAATTTACAACTCCCATCACTTATTGCCGTAATAGGATTCTTTATAGGAGGGCTCGTGATGATACATTTATTATACCCCTTAATTTTTGCCTAATGAGAACAGTAGTTTATTTATTTATAGGAATCCTTTTCGGGATTACAATGTTTAAGAGTGAGGCTGCCTCTTGGTTTCGTATTTATGAGATGTTCAAATTTGACGCATTTCATATGTATGGTATTATAGGCTCTGCACTGGTGATAGGTGTTATCACTATACAGCTCATTAAGAAATTTGATATAAAGTCTTTTTATGGGGAGACCATACATTTTTATCCAAAAACTAGAAGCGTGAGTCGCTACCTTATAGGTGGTATTATCTTTGGCTTAGGGTGGGCACTTGCAGGTGCGTGTCCGGGGCCTATGTTTACTCTTATAGGAGCTGGATTTATGCCTATACTAATCGTTATTGCCGCGGCGATACTAGGCACTTTTTTATATGGTTTATTGAAAGATAAACTACCGCATTAAATACGTACTTAAGCCGTAAGACGCAAACAACAGCATAAAATAAATGCCCAAACTGTAATATCTTAAAGTTTGGGCATTTTGCAATAGAGGTTTTTATACAATCTATGCTCTATATCGCTGCATTACATATATATTCTTTACGTGAGCAATTACTAAAAATAATGCTCCAGAAACCGTAAATATGGTTTCTACCTCGTGCACAATTTCTAGCCTGCTTATAAGTAATATAATCACCCCTATAGTTGCCATTGTTGCTGGAGTGTGATTGTGATGCTGTTTTAAACTCCTACTTAGTGAGAAGTAAGCCATTAAAATCCCAGAGATTATAAACGCATACTCTATCCAAGGGTTTTTAAAAATAGCCAGACCAGCCAGAGCGGTAAAACCTATTAATATAGGTAGTAGCGCACAGTGCAATGCACAGCAAACAGCACTTATGATTGCAATCTTATCTACAGTTTTTGATTTCATTATAATTCTATTTTAAATTTAAAAAACTCACCACTATTTTTTGAGCATAACGGTACGTGTCACTTTATTAAAAGGCCCCTCTATAACGTTTCCTTCCTTATCTATTAATTCTAGCAGTATGGTCACTTCTCCCATAGGCAGGCCTTTAATTAAGTGAGGTACCCATTCTGTAATTATAAACTCACTATTATTTATAGTGGCACGTACCTTATTACCATTTTCTGATAGTTTTGTGTTAAGTACAAAAAAGTCTAAAAGCAAGTTTTCGGTATCTTTACCTGTATATGTTCCCTTAGGGCGGCTGTATATAAGTGTAGGCTCATTTACATTGAAACCTATTTTATATTCTGGAGCATCTCCTACTACCAGCTTTTTTTACTACAACAGAGTTTTCGTTTTTTACAGACTCGTGATATGATCTACTCAAAAAAGCAACTAAGTGGTGAACCCCTTCTGGTAACGCTTTCGCGAAAGCGCTCTCATAATGTGCAGAGTAAGGCTCATTATTTAATATAAAATGAATGTGCTGCCCCTTACCTGAGTTTGCTAGAAGTTGTGCATTGGGGCTATCTGTCTGTGCTCCTAGCTCATAATTTTCTACCTTAAAATTAAAATTGGTCTCACCAGGTGCTAGGTTTTCTGTGCTTGGTGATTCCATCATAAGCACAGCGTCGCTATAGGCAGGTGAGTTTTCTAGTTTTGATATGGTGATGTCACTTTTTACCTGTGTTGTAGCTGTGGTAACCTCTGGAGATGGTAGCTTATCACTGCTTTTATTTTCTTTACAAGAGGTAATGGTAAGCGCTATAAGAGCTAGTGATGATAAGAGTGTTGTGGTATGCTTTTTCATAGTATTTAATTTTTATAGTTGTTTAAAATAAATGTAGGTTATTAAAATCCCAAGTAGAGATTTTACCATTATTTGTGATGGTAATATTTCCTAGTTTACTCACGCTATAGTCTTCACTATTGAGCTTGCAAGTAATTTTTGTTATACGACTGTATGGTATGTCTCTAGAGGGCTCGAGTGTTATTTTTACATCACCACTTTTAATGGTATATGAATTATCCACCTTGTCTAGCAATTCACTTTTAAGATAGCCTAGTTCTTGTGCAATACGATTAAAGTCTGCCTGAGTACACTTTAAGTTAATCTCATTTATACCGTGAAAAAGTTTATGAGCCTCATATGACAAGGCTAGAAAATCTTCTCTTAGATATGATGGATGTTCTTCTCCTGTAAGTTCTTCTAAAAACTGAGGGTTATAAAATGAATACCACGTGTGCAATGCTGTACCCGGACTAGGAGTGTAAAATGCTCTAAACCAAGTATGCTCTTTACCATTTACACTCATATTTACGGTTTCGGCAGCTGTGAGCAGTGTGTCTTTAAGAGCTCTTAATTTTGGGGTAACACCTAGGTGAAAATGCTCACCTTTATTTTTGAGTGAAAAGCCTAAACCACTTTTACCTACAGGCTCATTATAGCTATTATCTGGCCCCAGTATCTCTATAGAGTGCTGGTGCCCTCTTAGATAGCACGTAGAAGAAGTGGTAGTAAGCGGCGCAAAATCTGGCAAGCCTTCATCTAGACTTGCATAGGTATCTTGCCACTGAGTGTCTCTTGTTACTTGTGCATAGGTCGTACTGTCTACAACAACATAAAGGTGATCAAACAACACGTTAGAAACATCTGTCCCAAATGCTTGATTTATCTCATTACGTTTTATCAAATCTGGGTTGTAGGTATCTCCCTGCCGCTTTTTGCAAGATAAAAAAAGTATTGTTAGACATATTATTATGTATGGTAATGTTCTCATTTTAAAAGCTTTTAACAAACTAGTTTTATGTTACATACTAATTTGTGTACTCCATTGTTTGTATAGGCCACTGGTCTGTGAGTGGTAGATTTCCTTCTTCCCACAGTTCTTCTTCTTCTGGAGTAAGAAGGCAGGCTTCTAGCTGTCTAGTAAGTACCTCTCGATCTATGTGTACAGCGATAAAAACAAGCTCATTTTTACGGTCTCCATATACTGGATGCCAGTCACTTTCTATAAACTCACGATTATCTATAAAAGCTCCATAGTTTATGCGCTCAGAAAACGACATAGATGCCCACCACACACCGGCCGGGTCTGTTTTTAGAGATCCTCCAGCAGAGCTCCATATTAACGCTTTAGCAGGTCGTGATGAAAGCCAGAATAACCCTTTACTTCTTACAATATTTGCAGGAAAACCAGCAGTTGCAAACTTCCAGAAACGTTCTGGGTGAAAAGGCTTTTTACTTCTAAAAACCATAGAACCTATACCATACTCTTCGATTTCTGGAATGTGCTCATTTTCTAGTTCTTGTAACCAGCCTGCAGCATTTTCGGCTTCTTCAAAATCAAATAACCCGGCACCTACAATCTCCTCTAGGGCAACCTTAGAGTTATGTGTAGGGATAATCTTTGCTCCGGGATTGAGCTTTGTTAAAATGCCGTATAATTGCTTGAGTTGCTCTTCTGTAATGAGGTCTGTTTTATTAAGCAATATCACATTTGCAAACTCAACTTGATCTGTGAGAAGATTTACAATGGTACGTGTATCACCTTCTATATCTGTGAGATCCCGAGAGGTCAAATAATCTGGGCTTGAAAAATCTTTTAAAAAATTAAACCCATCTACCACCGTGACCATTGTATCTATGTAACTAAAACGGCTTAAATCTATGCTCCCATCTTCACTTTCAAAACTAAAGGTTTGTGCAACTGGGATGGGCTCAGAGATACCGGTACTTTCTATAAGTAAATAGTCAAATCTATTTTCTTTGGCTAGCTTTTCAACCTCTACCATTAGATCTTCTCGCAGGGTACAACATATGCAACCATTAGACATCTCAACGAGTTTTTCTTCTGTACGAGAAAGTGTATTTTCATTTTCTACAAGTCTGGCATCTATATTTACCTCACTCATATCATTTACGATTACAGCGACTTTAAGACCTTGCTTGTTGTGTAAAATATGATTAAGCAGGGTAGTTTTACCCGCACCCAAAAAACCGCTAAGTACGGTAACTGGTAATTTTTTCATTTTATGTATTAAAGGTGACACATTACTGGATGAGAAAAAGATTTTCTTAATAAAAGCTAGCATATAAAAATGGATAGAACCCGCATAAAGCAGGTACTTATATGAGCATATATTGTATACATTATAAACGGTATACAAATCACATACATCACGACATACTGTCGCGAGGTATATTTAAAAAGCGTCCATAATTATATTATACCAGTGATGGCGGGGGTTTGTTATACACCACAGTAGGTGTCACAATACAGGCAACGGGGCTATTGTAAGATACAAGAAGCACATAGGTATTAACCCTATGTGTTACAGCCGGAGAGGTATAAGGTTTGTCTCCACTACAGATGTCTTGCTGTTGTGTCTGGATGGTAATGTCACAAAGCTCACAGGCAATTTGATCATCACCCTCAGACATATGTTCTAAAGCGTGCAACTGCACTACTCTAGGCATAAGAAATACTGCCAGAAATAGTACGATAGATAAATATTTTAATAAAAGTCGTTGCATCTAGTTGCCCTAATAATACATAAAACTAATCATTTAAACTCAAAACAGACACCTTACTTAGATAAATTGCGCTTTCGCAAAAGCGTACTCATCACCATAGACATTTATTAAATTTTATCTCTTAGTAAAAAAACGATATCACTAATAAACTGTAAAACAAAAAAACACCAAAAACAAATGAGAAAAACGTCAACCTTGCTTTCGGTGTATCCTGTAAGTGACC
>JAHDEV010000096.1:5041-8919 GCA_020628615.1 Dokdonia sp. | reverse complement strand
ATTACTTAAATACCAAAGGCGGATTTAAAACCAAGACGAGCGCTATCTGGAGGTAGGTTAGTTGATTTTTTGAAAACTATTTAATTAAAATCCGAAGATTTGCCGAGAGTTTTAGAGAAAGTATTTCCGCTCTTTCTGCCAAAACTTCAAGTTCAAATAGGCCGATTGATTCTTTATTAGATTTTAAGTTGAAAATTCTCCAGGTAGATGATTCGTTACTATAGTGGACGGGGTTGTGAGCTACTAAATGGCGATGAGCAGCTATTTTTTTCATTTCTACTAGCTGTTGAATCATTTCGTGATGCTCCCCAATATTTAGTTTAGATATACCTATAGATTTGTTATACTTTTCGTCATAGCTGTCATCTGAAAAATTTCTATTAGAAAGCCAAATCTTGTAAAGTCTAGAGAGCTCATATTCAACTCTTGTGCAGGACATAATCAATTTTCCAATCTGGTGTTGCCAGTCTTCTAAATTTAGTTCCTTTGACATTTGTTAGATTTTAATTCATTTTATCGTGACTTACTAAGAAACCCACTCCTTCGGTTGCTGTAATATTTTAATTAATCGTTCTTCCTCGCTTCCTGGTGCTGGGTGGTGGTCATATTTCCACTGTACTACTGGTGGTAGACTCATTAAAATACTTTCAATGCGACCATTGGTTTTTAGACCAAAAAGGGTTCCTTTATCGTGTACGAGGTTAAACTCTACGTAACGACCACGGCGTACTTCTTGCCAGTCTTTTTGTTCTTTCGCGAAAGCGGTATCCTTTCTACGCTCCACAATAGGGACGTATGCCTCTAAGAAACTGTCGCCCACAGTGGTCACAAAGTTATACCAGTCTTGCATAGAGCGCTCTTCGGTAGCTTTGCAGTAATCAAAAAATAAACCTCCTATACCGCGACCTTCATTGCGGTGTGTGTTGTAAAAATACTCATCACAACGTGCCTTGTATTTTGGATAAAAGTCGGCATCGTGTGCATCACAAGCGGTTTTACACGTCTGGTGAAAGTGCGTTGCATCTTCATCAAAAAGGTAATAAGGAGTGAGGTCTTGCCCTCCACCAAACCATTGGTCTACAATGTTTCCTTCTTTGTCATACATCTCAAAGTAACGCCAGTTTGCGTGCACCGTAGGCACCATAGGGCTCTTAGGGTGAAGCACTAGAGAGAGGCCGCAGGCAAAGAAATTTGCATCTTCTACGCCAAAGTATTTTTGCATTGCCTCTGGTAGCTCGCCGTGCACCTGTGATGTGTTTACACCTCCTTTTTCAAAGATATTGCCGTTTTCAATCACGCGTGTGCGACCACCACCACCTTCTGGGCGTTTCCAGTTATCTTCTTGAAAGCTTGCCTTACCATCTAGTTGCTCTAGTGTGCTAGTAATTTGATCTTGAAGATTGAGTATGTAGTTTACAAATTGTTCTTTCATTATATGTTTTTTAGGTGGTGACCTATGCAGTCAGGCTAGTGTGATGGTCCTTGTCAAGCAATTTTATGGTTTGTACCGTTGCTGCAGTTACAGATATGGGTAAAACGAGTATAATTCCCACAAGTGGGATGATAAGAAACAGCATAAATACAATACCATTACCTATGGCTTGGCCCTTGTTTCTTTTTACAAAATCTACGCTTTCTCTATACTTAAAATGACGTTCTAGTGTGTAGTCCATATTACCAAAACCTGCGTAGTAAGCTTGTGTAAGAAATAGTAAAATAGTAGCAGCAATACTCCCTATAATTGGGATAAAATTGAGCAGTAAAATAGGTAGTGTGATAAGCAATTCTAGACCCAAGTTACGCACGTTTATGCGTATGCCTCGTATAAGTTGTTCGGTGTTTGAGGTGTCTCTATGTGTGTGATTATCTCCTTTGAGGTGAGCTTCTATTTTTTCTGACACAGGGCTCATAAATGGCGCGCTTAGTGCCATAATAATGTGCTTATATAAGATAAGCCCTATGGCGATAATGAGTAGTGCGCTTACTATCTCTGCAAATATAAAAAAGGCGTGTCTTCCCGTTTCCCAAGGCCAGATTTGCTCTACCCAGTGACCTATGTTATCAGAAAAACCCCAGGCAGATGCCGCAATCATTGAGGCAGTAATAAGACTTATAGCCATTGGGATGGCAAAATACTTCCAAAGCCCAAGCTTTGAGATTAACCCAAATGATGATTTATACGTCTGTAATCCGTTTAAGATGCCTTTTATCATATTATACTGCTATATCTTCTTTGAGAACTTCTCTGTCTTCCTTTGTGATTCCTTTTGACCAAATGGCGAGGCCAAAGGTAAGTACACCTAGTCGACCTATAAACATAAGGATTATGATAATAATCTTACCTATACTGCTTAAATCTCCAGTAATCCCTGTACTCACACCCACGGTACCAAGTGCAGAAGCAACTTCAAATAAAATATTTTCAAAATCAAAATCTTCTGAGAAGGTGAGTATAAACGTCCCTACAAAAATAAGTGTTGTATAAAATATAAAAGATGATGTTGCTACGTATAGTCGCTCATAAGGAATGCGTTTTCCTAAGAAGGTGATGTTTTTAGATCCTTTGAGTCGGCTTTTCATTATGGCAAATACGGCAGTAAGTGTCGTAATTTTCATACCTCCAGCTGTACCAGAAGGAGAGGCGCCTATGTACATCAAAAATATAGTTACAAGTAACATAGGTAATATAAATGTACCAAAGTCAACAGTATTAAAACCTACTGTAGTCATCGCGGTCATAGATTGAAAAAATGCAGCACTCACTCGAGCTGACCCACTCAGACTTGAGATGGACGGCTCTAAGAAGTAAAAAAATAAGTATCCAAAAGCTAGAAGTATAAGCGAACCTATTGCGACAATCTTTGTTGTAAAGCTAAGCGAGTGTGTTCTGTTTTTTATCCATAAGCCCACGTCTGTAATCACAATAAAACCTAGGGAACCGCAAATAGCGAGCATTGATATGGTAAAGTTTATGAGTCCATTATCTACGTAAGGTGTAAATCCACTATTAAAAAGACTAAAACCAGCGGTACAAAAAGCACTTATACTATGAAAAATAGATGACCAGATTGCCTCTCCCGTTCCCATACCATCTGACTTAAAAGCAATAAAGAATAGTATGGCACCTAGAACTTCCATAATTACCGTATACAATACTACAGATTTTAAAAAGTCTTTGATACGTATAGTAACGGGTAATGTAAACTCTGTATTGAGAATACTTTTATGCCAGGGTGTTATTTTATGGGTAGTAGATAGCAGCATAAATGTAGTAAAGGTCAAGTAACCTATACCTCCCAGCTGGAAAAGTGCCATTATAACAAATTGTCCTCCTATGTTATATGAGTCAAAAATAGACATCGTAACCAGCCCCGTAGTACTCACTGCAGAGGTTGCAATAAATAGATGATCTAGTATTGAGGCACTCGTCTTTTGTAACCAAGGCAAGCTCAGGAGTAAAGTTCCTACTAAAACATATGTGAGAAAACCATAAAATAAATTTTGCTGTGGCGTCCAGCTTCTTTTAAGTGCTGTGTATCGTAAACTCAGCTTGTTGTAGAATGTTCTCATAGCTAGAAATTATACTCAAAAGTATTTGTTTTGCGTTCCATAGCCTGTTTATATATGGTTAAATTATCACTCTAAGTGAACTAGTGTCGTATCACAACGCTTGATTTCTTTTAAGGTAGTACGCTTTCGCGAAAGCGGGACCATCTCCAGTAGTTGCGCCACTAGTTGCTCTTCGTCTTGCCCGCAAAGGTTTGTAATGAGGTCGCGCCCCACGCGGTTGTTATGCAAATCCATCGCACGTTCTAAAGGTGCATTAGGAGAAAAATCTTCGTGCCAGTCTGTAAACCGTTTTGCCCACGCCAGCGAGC
>JAHDEV010000096.1:0-4941 GCA_020628615.1 Dokdonia sp. | reverse complement strand
TTAGGAGAAAAATCTTCGTGCCAGTCTGTAAACCGTTTTGCCCACGCCAGCGAGCGCTGCAGTGGCAAGCCTCGTTGCACACTAAGGTGCACGATAAGCATATTCCACAGGGCGTGTCTAAAAGCATTTTCTGGGCCGTTGAGGTGCTGCTTTTTGCCATAATATTTATTGCATATAGCAACCGTTTTGCGCGTCCCTCTTATAGTAGGAATCACAAAACGAGGATGGCGAGCACTGAGCCAAAAAAGGCTCCATAGCTGTTTAAAATCCATAGATTTGACAACAGCCCAGACGTTCATTATGCTTTGTACTCTTTTACAGCTTCTATAAATGCACCTGCATTTTCTATAGGAATGTTAGGTAAAATACCGTGACCAAGATTTACAATGTACTTGTCTTTGCCAAATTCATTAATCATCTCGTGCACCATTCTCTTGATCTCGCTAGGAGGTGAGAATAATCGAGTAGGGTCAAAGTTACCTTGCAGCGTGATATTACCACCAGTAAGGTAGCGAGCGTTGCGTGCAGAGCACGTCCAGTCTACACCTAGTGCAGATGCTCCAGACTTTGCCATTTTATCAAGTGCAAACCAGCATCCTTTTCCAAAGGCAATTACGGGAGCCTCATCTTTAAGTGCGTCTATAATTTGCTGTATGTATTGCCACGAGAATTCTTGATAATCTACCGGTGAGAGCATCCCTCCCCAGCTATCAAAAACTTGTACTGCATTTACACCAGCCTCTACCTTTTTCTTAAGATAAGCAATGGTAGTATCTGTGATTTTTTGAAGTAAAGCGTGCGCGGCTAGTGGTTGTGTAAAACAAAACTCCTTTGCCTTGTCAAAGTTTTTTGACCCTTGACCTTGCACACAATAGCATAGTATCGTCCACGGTGATCCTGCAAAACCTATAAGCGGAATCTCGTCATTGAGTTTTTCCTTAGTCATCTTAATGGCATCCATCACATAGCCTAGCGTCTCATCGATATCTGGAACAATTACTTGCTCCACATCTTTTGCAGATCGTATAGGGTTAGGCAACCACGGCCCTACATTAGGCTTCATTTCTACATCAATATTCATTGCCTGTGGGATCACTAAGATGTCAGAAAATAAAATAGCAGCATCCATCCCATAACGACGTATAGGTTGTACGGTAATCTCACTCGCAAGCTCAGGAGTCTGGCAGCGTGTAAAGAAGTCATACTTTGCTTTGATTTCCATAAATTCTGGAAGGTATCTTCCAGCCTGACGCATCATCCATACTGGTGGACGGTCTACAGTTTCTCCTTTAAGTGCTCTTAAAAATAGGTCGTTTTTTATGCTCATATCTCTAGGTCTGTTCGAGCGCAGTCGAGAACTTAATTGTACTCTTATAATGAACCTCTCGACTGCGCTCGAGGGGACAATTTTATGTTTTTCTAGACGCTTATGTTCTAGATTCTTCTTTCAATATTTTCACCGCCTTAGCAATGGTGCTTTCTATAGTTGTTGCATTAGACACGATTACTTTTTTAAAGTGTAATCTTGCCGTTGTGGCAGTGGTCTCACCTATGCAAAACGCTGTGCTGTCTATTGCTCGTGTGTTTTTGTTCGCTTTCGCGAAAGCGTTAACACCACTCGGACTAAAAAATAATATACCATCAAATGTACGGTCAAAAGACTGTGTTATTTGATGAGTTTCATAAACCACCACCTCTTCACACGCTACATTATTTTCTTTGAGTAATGTAGGTAACTCATCTCTGCGCTGTCTCCCGCAGAAGTAGGTGAACGATTCGTTTTTATGGTTTTTGGCTATAAAATGAGCCAGTTCTTCTCCATTTTGAGCTGTTTTTGTCACTTTTATGCCATTTTCGGCTAGAAGTGCTGTTGTTTTTATGCCAACAGCAAAACAACTTTTTATACTTTCTAATTCTTCACTAGAAAGGTTGTTACATAAAGCGCGTACTCCATTTTGAGAGGTGATAATGATATTTTTTAGCTTTCGCGAAAGCGTAAAAGCAACCTCTTGTGTGCGTATCGCATCATATTCCACAAATTGTAAGCCTGCATTGAGAAGTAGCTCTCGCTGGTTAGGCTTTAGTTTTTTTGTGGATAGCACGGTCATTTTTTCAAACTACTCTTGATCTCCTTCATTAATGCTCGACCACCATTATCAAGAACCTCTAGCGCACAGTCTGTACCAAAACCTAGTGCATTTTCTGTTGAGACTACTTGCTCCACTTCAATTTTTGTCGCGCCGTCTAGTGAAAAAAGGACTCCCTTAAAACGTATGGCTCCATCTATTTCTTGTGCTAGTGCACCTATGGGTGCGGTACAACCGCCTTCTAGCGTGCGTAAAAACTCACGTTCTATATGTGTGCATAATGCTGTTGTGCGATCGTTAAGCTTTGCACAAGCTTCTTTAGAAAATGTATCTTCTTCCATCGCTACCACGAGCATAGCTCCTTGTGCCGGCGCAGGAATCATCCAGTCAAGTACTTCATAATTTTCTGGAAGTACATTGATGCGTTTAAGGCCTGCCTTTGCAAAAATGGCGCCCGTCCAGTCACTTTCTTCTAGCTTTTGTAAGCGTGTATTTACATTACCACGTATATCTGTGGTTTTGTGGTTAGGGTAGCGATTGAGCCACTGGGCTTGCCTTCTTAAACTACCTGTCGCGATGGTGCAGGCTTGCTTATAATCTGGCGCGCCTTTGTGCACTAAAATATCTTCGGTCTCTGCTCTAGGTAATACTGCAGCTTGTACAATCCCTATAGGTAATGCCGTAGGTACGTCTTTCATACTGTGTACGGCAATATCTACCGTACCATTGAGCATTGCAACGTCTAGTGTTTTTGTAAAAATGCCGGTGATACCTAGTTCATATAACGGCTTGTCAAGTATGAGGTCTCCTGTAGATTTTACAGGTACGAGCTCTGTGGTATAGCCGTGATCTTCTAGTTGTTTTTGAACTGTTTTTGCCTGCCAGAGAGCGAGCTCACTGTCTCTAGTGCCTATTCGTATCGTTTTAGACATTATGTTGATCTAGTTGGAAAATAGTGGAAATTAAGGCAATGCTTTCTTCGGTTTCTCCATTTGCGTGACGCAGGTGATGTGCTACCTGGTTTGTGATTTTCTGAATGATTTTATCACTCATAGCTGTTGCCGTCGCCTCGCTAAAATCTGGAGTTTTCTTGCGTACATTTTCTAGCTCTGCGGCTTGTACTTCTTTAAGTCTAGCCTTGAGAGCCTTTACGGTAGGAGCAAACTTTCTGGTTTGTAACCAGGCGTTAAACTCGTCTGTAATTTCCTTTATGATGGCTTCTGCCTGTGGGATATATCCTTGACGACGCTTAAGTGTGGCATCTGTCATTTTTGATAATTGATCTAGATGTATGAGTGTGACATTCTCTAGCTCTTCTACATCATTAGATACGTTTTTAGGTATCGATAAATCTAGTATAAGAAGTGGCTTTTTAGAATGTATAATCTCTTTGCTTACCGTGGGTTTTTGAGCCCCTGTGGCTACAACGAGTACATCTGTTTGCGCAATCTCACTTTCTATCTGAGCATACTCTTTTACTAGTAAGTTAAATTTACCAGCAATTTTATCTGCCTTTTCTTTTGTTCTATTAATGAGGGTGATGTGCTCATTTTTAGTGTGCTTCACTAGGTTTTCACAAGTGTTGCGACCTATTTTACCAGTACCAAAAAGAAGAATATTCTTTTCTGACATATAAGGCACGCGTGCCATTATATATTGTACCGCTGCAAAACTCACCGAAGTTGCACCACTAGAAATCTCGGTTTCATTTTTAATGCGCTTACTGGCTTGTATAACGGCGTTTACTAATCGCTCCATAAAAGGATTAATAAGTTGCAGTTTTTTAGAACGCTTAAAACCTATCTTAAGCTGACCTATAATTTCAAAATCGCCTAGTATCTGGCTATCAAGACCGGTACCTACTTTAAAGAGGTGGGCAATTGCGTCATCTCCCTTGTGCAAGTATGCTACGTCTAGAAACTCTTCTATAGTTCCGTGCGTATGCTCGCATAAAATTTTTACTAGTGTAATCGCGTCTGGTGCAAAGCCGTATAACTCTGTACGGTTACAAGTAGATATTACGGTAAGAGCCGTAACGCCTTCATCGCGAGCGCCATTAAGTATGGCGGCTTGTGCTGTTTCTGATATTGCAAAATGCCCACGCGTGGTCGCGTCTGCTTTTTTGTAACTCAGACCTATGGCATAAAACTGTTGCTCTCTATTCAAAAGTATAATTCTATTTGTATCCCAAATATGAGGGAGTGCAAAAATAAAGGTCACTCTCCTTAAAAAATAACGCTAGAAGAATCATTTGTGTCGAGAGCGGTTTATCAAGACTGTAATAAACCGTAAATTTGTGTAAGCTATCGTTATGACTGCTAGTGGCAAAGGAATACGCCTATCTTAATTTAGAGTGATTCTAAATAAAAAAGAGATCAATAAAATGGAATTAAATAAAAAAAGTAACGCTCAAGGTTTGCTTCAAGAGATTAAAATAGAAGACGGTTTTTATGTCTTACGTTTTGATAACAATGATGCTAATGTGAGCCAAGTGGAGCGAGAGGTAGATAGTAGCTTTATACAGTTTCATTTTTGTATCAAGGGCTCTGCGGTGTTTAATTTTAATAATGGAGCCTATCAACTTTCTATTACAGATGAGAATTCGCTGTTGCTATATAATCCGCAGCGTGATTTACCTATGAATCTAGAACTCGCCCCAGAGACCTGGCTAGTGAGTGTCATTATCTCTATCAAGAAATTTCATAGCCTCTTTTCAAGCGAGGCAAATTTTATGCACTTCTTAAGTGATGAAAATAAAGATAGAAAATACTACAAGGACGGTAGCATCTCACCTAGTATGGCGATTGTACTTAACCAGTTAATGAATTACAGCTTGCACCCTTCTATAATGCAA
>JAHDEV010000095.1 GCA_020628615.1 Dokdonia sp. | reverse complement strand
CTCCAGCCTGACGCTTAAGCTGTGATTGTATCAAATCTCCTAAGGTTCCAAAAACTGAAGTCACTAAGGCGATAGTAATCCACAACTTAAGACTAAGTAAGTCTGTAAAATAATAAAACAAGATGCTGGCAAGACAGCAAAAAACAAGTCCGCCTACAAATCCTTCTATTGTCTTTTTAGGCGATATGCGCTCTAAGAGTTTGTGCTTACCCATACTCTTACCCACAATAAATGCAAAGGTATCGTTTATCCAGATCAATGCAAAAACACTAGCAACTAGAAGCGACGTATATTCTCCTCTGTATGATGGTAATAAAATTGTAAACACAACACCGCCCACGATATAAAATACAGTATAGGCATATTTTTGTGAAACTGTAATATAACGCTCTGATGGACGTATAAGGTTTTTAATAAGGTATAAGTTAACTGTGATAGTAAGTGCTAAAAATACAAGTGTTGCTAGTCTATCTAGTTTGAAATAACAAAAGACAGCTACACAAGCAAAAAGAAAAACATATGGCAACAATGACTTAATGCCTACAAGTTTTAAAAACTCATACAACACCACAACACCTAGCCCTAAAAAGACAAGAAGATAGGTAGTCTCTAATGAGAATATAGCTAAGAGCAACAGGGTAACGTAAAGCAGCCCTGAGAGTGCACGGATTAATACTTCTCGCATACTAAAGATCTTCTAGCAAGAGTAGATATACATTTTTTGTACTACTACCATAGGTCATAAAATTCTTATCATTTTCTTTACTCTGAAAGTTTTTGATAGTCGTAATATTAGTAGGAATACTACCTGCATTTCTATTTTTTATAAGTCTTAAACCCTCACCAATAGTATTTACAATCTGGCTTGTGGTTCCGAAAACGATTACATTTTTTGGCAAATCGTGTAATTTAAGCTCTTTGAGTTGTTTTGAGCAAACTAACAAAGAACCATCGTTTGCCACTAAACTCTCGCAGGTGGTCAAGAAAAATGAAGCCTCTCTATCTATACCAAAATCTAGATTATAACCAGTAAAAGCTTTTTTTAAGTTATCATCTGTGCAAAACACACTACTCTCGTACCAATCGTTTTCTAAAAGAATATTGTCAAAATTATCATTAATCTCCTCTCTGTTAAGCGCATATAAAAACCGTCCTCCGTTAAGAATAAAGTTTTTTGTGAATCGCTCATCTGCAGGAGTGTCTATGTCTGGCATATACTTACTGCGAGCGTCCTCTTCTTTATTCTGACGGGGGTTGTCAACGTTTGATGTGCTTCCGAAGATTTTTCTAAATAGACCCATCTATTGGTTTTCTCAACTCTTTTGGTGTAATAGTCAAATATAAAAAATCTTGACTGAACCTTTGGCGCAATCAAGATTTTTTGACTTTTATAGTTAAAGAACGTCTTTAGCTCTTTAAACTACAGGTTCTACTTCGTCTTCTATTTTCCCGAAAGGGCGTTCTCCAAAAATATCTTCAAGATTATCCTTGAAGATTACCTCTTTTTCTAGCAATAATTCTGCTAGTTGAGTGAGTTTCTCCTTTTCATTTGTAAGCAAGTCTATAGCGCGTTGATATTGCTCCTCTATAATATTTGAGATTTCTTTATCAATAAGCTCTGCTGTTTGCTCACTATATGGTTTTGTAAACCCATTATCAGACTGCCCTGTAGAATCGTAATAAGTAAGGTTACCTACTTTATCATTAAGACCATAAACTGTCACCATCATTCTGGCTTGCTTTGTAACTTTTTCAAGATCACTAAGAGCACCAGTAGATATTTTATTAAAGATCACTTTTTCTGCTGCACGACCACCTAAAGCTGCACACATCTCATCGAGCATTTGCTCTGGACGTACGATTAAGCGCTCTTCTGGAAGATACCAAGCCGCTCCAAGAGATTGTCCTCTAGGAACAATTGTCACTTTTACAAGCGGGGCTGCGTGCTCAAGCATCCAGCTCACTGTTGCGTGTCCAGCTTCGTGAAATGCAATAGCACGTTTCTCATCTGGAGTGATTATTTTATTTTTCTTCTCAAGACCACCTACAATACGATCTACTGCATCTAAGAAGTCTTGCTTACCTACTGCTTTCTTACTCTTACGGGCAGCGATAAGTGCTGCCTCGTTACACATATTTGCAATATCTGCACCAGAGAAGCCTGGTGTTTGCTTTGCAAGAAAATCTACATCAAGCTCTTCATCAACCTTTTTGAGTGGACGAAGGTGTACTTCAAAAATTTCTTTACGCTCACGTACGTCTGGAAGATCTACATAAATCTGCCTATCAAAACGACCTGCACGCATAAGTGCTTTATCTAGTACATCTGCCCTGTTTGTTGCTGCAAGAACAATCACATTTGTATTTGTACCAAAACCGTCCATCTCAGTAAGAAGTTGGTTAAGTGTGTTCTCACGCTCATCATTACCTCCAGAAAAATTATTCTTTCCACGAGCACGACCTATTGCATCTATCTCATCTATAAAAATAATGGCTGGTGATTTTTCTTTGGCTTGTTTAAAGAGATCACGTACTCGTGATGCGCCTACACCAACAAACATCTCTACAAAGTCAGAACCAGAAAGTGAGAAAAAAGGCACTTTTGCTTCTCCAGCTACCGCTTTTGCAAGTAATGTTTTACCTGTACCTGGCTGTCCTACAAGTAAGGCTCCTTTAGGAATTTTACCACCTAAGCTTGTATACTTTTCTGGATTTTTTAAGAAATCTACAATCTCTTGTATTTCTTCTTTTGCTCCCTCAAGACCCGCTACATCCTTAAAAGTAGTTTTAATATCTGTTTTCTCATCAAAGAGTTTTGCCTTAGACTTCCCTATATTGAAGATTTGACCTCCTGGGCCTCCACCTCCTCCAGAAGACATACGTCGCATAATAAAAATCCACAACCCAATGATTAAGATAAATGGTAAGAAGCTAGCAAGTAAACCCCACATATCTCCCTCAGTCTCATATGACACTCGTGTATCAAGACTGTTTGTATCTATAATCTCATTTATATCATTTTCAAAGTTTTGAAGATCTCCTATCTCAAAGCGATAATCTGGAGCTCCAGCTGCTGGCTTAAAAAATCCAGTACCACGCCCTTTGTTATGAACTTCTTTAGACTCTGCTTCCTTAGTTAAATAAACTTTTACAGAATTTTTATTTACAATTTCTACACGCTCTACATCTCCATCTTGTAGGTATTGCTCAAATTGATATAAGGATGTCTTTTTTGCCTCACCTATACCCGTGCTACCTGTAAGCATACTTATAGCAATAAAAATCACTACGATAAGACCATAAATCCAGTATGAACTAAATTTAGGTTTATTTGGCGGCGTACCGCTATTTTTCTTTTCTTCTTTAGCCATTTAATAATTTTTAGTAATTGGATGGGATTGAAGTAATCTTTGCATCTCCCCAGAGGCTTTCTATATCATAAAACTCACGAATGTGTTTTTGAAATACGTGCACAACTACGTTTACGTAATCCATAAGTACCCACTCTTGGTTTTCTGTACCCTCTATGTGCCACGCTTTTTCTTGCAGGGCTTTACTTGCCGTTTTTTGTATTGAGCTTACTATCGCCCCTACTTGCGTGTTTGAAGTACCGTCACAAATGATAAAATAATCACAAACCGTATTTTCTATCTCTCTAAGATCTAGTATATCAATATTTTGACCTTTCACATCTTCAATTCCCTCAACAATTTTCGCTATTAATTGATCTGTGTTCTTTTCCTTATTTGCCATTAAATTCTTTAATTTACACAAAGTTATTACAAATTTACATTACTCTGCGGTCTTAACACAAGTTTAGACTAGGTGTTTTCCATATGCGCATAGACAAACTCCATACCATCGACTCTACAAACAGTTACCTCAAACGTATTTCTAAAGAAGAAGATGCGCAAGAAGACTTCGTGGTATGGGCGCTTGAGCAAACTGCCGGAAGAGGCCAAATGGGCACCACCTGGAGCACAGAAAGCGGTAAAAACCTAACCTTCAGCGTTTTTAGAAAAGTAAAACGTATTACAATAAGTGAGCAATTTTATGCACTTATGGCAGCTTCACTCGCTGTAAAAGATGTGCTTTCAAAACTTTTGATTAAAAATGTACGTGTCAAGTGGCCTAACGACATATTGACAGATAACGACAAAATATGTGGTATTCTCATAGAGAGTGTCATAAAAAGAGGAAAACTAGATGCTATGATTCTAGGTGTAGGTCTTAATGTAAATCAAACCGAATGGATAGACACACCTAGAGCAACCAGCATAAAAGCAAGAACTGGGATACACTTTGATCTAGAAGAAATTTTATCTATGCTACTCACCCAGTTTCACCATTATGTAGATTTACTCATAAAAGGAGAATTTGAAACCATAAAACGGGACTATGAGGCTCATCTCTTTAAAAAAGACAAACCTGCTACATTCATAGCCTCAGATGGCACACAATTTGTCGGTATTATAAAAGGAGTTTCCGAGACTGGTAAGTTAATTTTACTCCAAGAAGATGAAGTTGTAAATGAGTATGATTTAAAAGAAATACAGTTACTGTATTAGTATTACGCTTTCGCGAAAGCGTAACACCTCTCATTTCTTTATTTACTATCTTTGTAACGCTTGAAAAAATGCTATGCAAGAAGAACTAACAATTACAAAACCAGAGCGAGTTGCAAAGCCAAAATGGCTACGTGTAAAACTCCCTACAGGTAAAAAATATACAGACCTACGTAGTCTTGTAGATAAATACAGTCTTAATACCATTTGTACATCTGGAAGTTGCCCAAATATGGGTGAGTGCTGGAGTGAGGGTACAGCGACCTTTATGATTTTAGGTAACGTATGTACACGCTCTTGTGGTTTTTGTGGTGTAAAAACTGGAAGACCAGAGCAAGTAGATTGGGAAGAGCCAGAAAAAGTGGCTCGTTCTATAAAACTTATGGATATCAAACACGCGGTAATTACATCTGTAGACCGTGATGATATTAAAGATATGGGTACCATAATCTGGGCAGAAACTGTGCAGGCTATAAGACGTATGAACCCAAACACCACACTAGAGACCTTAATTCCAGATTTTCAAGGAAGAGAAGATTTACTTGACAGAATTGTGCAAGTAGCTCCAGAAGTGGTATCTCACAATATGGAGACGGTAAAACGTCTTACACGTGAGGTACGCATACAAGCGAAATATGAGCGCAGTCTAGGTGTTTTAAAATACCTTAAGGACAGCGGGATAAAAAGAACTAAATCTGGTATTATGCTAGGTCTAGGAGAAACCGAAGAAGAAGTAATACAAACCTTAAAAGATTTACGCGCCGTAAATCTTGACATTGTTACGATAGGGCAGTACTTACAACCTTCAAAAAAACATCTTCCGGTTAAACAATTTATCACTCCAGACCAGTTTCAAAAATATGAGAAAATAGGTCTCGAGATGGGATTCCGTCACGTTGAGAGTGGTGCGCTTGTACGCTCTTCATACAAGGCTCAGAAACACCTTACCTAGATTTATGTCAAAGCTTAAAATTGCTATAAACGGTTTTGGACGTATAGGGAGAACTGTTTTTAGACTCATAGAGCAACATCCCGATATGGAGGTCGTTGCCATAAATGATATTGCAGATGCAAAAACGCTTTCTCACTTACTAAAATATGATAGCATACACGGTGTACTACATCAAGAGGTAAGTTCTGGACAAAGCTCTATACATATAGATAGTAAGGAAATACCCTTATATAACGAGAGAGAGATAAGCAACATACCCTGGAGAAGCACCTTGCCAGACATCGTTATTGAAAGTACTGGAAAATTTAAAAAAAGAAAAGACCTACAGAAACACATTACCGCAGGTGCTACTCGTGTAATATTAAGTGTTCCTCCCGTAGACGAAGATATACCTATGATTGTGATGGGAGTAAACCATCAAGATATTAAAACAACAGACACCATAATATCAAACGCCTCTTGCACAACAAATAATGCTGCTCCTATGGTGCAGATTATAGATGACTTATGTGGTGTCGAGCAGGCTTACATCACCACGATACACTCTTACACAACAGATCAAAGTTTACACGATCAACCTCATAGAGATTTAAGGAGAGCTCGCGCAGCAGGACAAAGCATTGTACCTACCACAACAGGAGCTGCAAAAGCACTTACAAGTATCTTTCCTCATCTATCTGACGTAATAGGCGGTTGTGGCATACGCGTACCTGTACCTAATGGGTCACTTACAGATATCACTTTTAATGTAAAAAGAGATACCACTATTAAAGAAGTTAATGATGCTATGAAGGCGGCTGCAAATGGCAGACTTAAAGGTATATTATCATATACAGAAGACCCCATAGTGTCTATTGATATCGTAGGAAACAAAAGCTCTTGCACTTTTGACTCTCAGATGACATCTGTAATAGGAAAAATGGTAAAAATTATAGGTTGGTACGATAATGAAATGGGATATTCTAGCAGATTAGTTGACTTAATTCTATACATTTCTACAAAATAATTTATCTTGCACAAAGATTTTAGATAAAAACTATGAATGTGAATGTACTCTTAGTACGTTTCTTTTTTGCACTATTCCTTACTTATCCTATGATAAGTGTTGCCCAAAAAAGGGAAACTATTGAGGAAACTCTTGTAAATAATAAGATAGACTCGCTTCTTAACAGAGCGGTTATAGCTGTTTCTGAAAGTGACTATACACAAGCCATAGATATTTTAAACTACACGCGTGATCTTGCCACAGATATAGGCCACACTAAAAGAGTGGGCCTAACATCAGGTACACTAGCAAAGCTATATTTTGAACTCAGTGATTATGAGAGTGCAAAAAGAGAAAATAAAAAAGCTCTTAAAGCACAAAAAGAAGCAAATAGCCCAGACCTTTTAGGGCAAAGTTATATAACTGCCACTCAGCTCTCACTTGTAGATGGAGACCAACGAGAAGCAAATAACAATATTACAAAAGGATTATCCATACTTGAAGATAGCAGTCGTGATGATCTAAAATCACAATTATATAACCTAAGAGGTAATATATTGCAATCAAGCGGTAATCATATAGATGCAATACAGGCATATGATCAAAGTACCACACTAGCATCTCAAGCAAATAACGCATACTTAAAAACACAATCACTTTCTAATAGATCTGTAAGCCTAGCTGTATTAGGAAGATTAGAGGAAGCTGAAGAAACCCTATTAGAAATAGAAAGCTTTGCAAACGGTAAAGATCTTCCCAATATTACAAATACATTATACAAGACAAAACATCTTATAGCACAAGCAAGAGGAAATTACAAAGAGGCAAATGATTATCTTACGATGTACTATGCATCAAAAGACAACACTACTTCAAGAACTTCTCGTCAAGTATTGCCAAATAGGCCAAATGAGGAGCTAGACGCAATGGTTTCTCAACTTGAAAAAGATATTCTTATTGAGAAAGATCGAAACTCAAAAGCAATGCGATTAACACTAGTGCTTAGTATTGCGCTATGCTCTATCCTTGCACTTCTCACATTATCACTTTATAAAAACAACAATTTAAGAGCAAAAGCAAATGAGCTTTTACAAGCAAAAAATGTCGAGCTCGTTATTGCTAGAGACAATGCCGAAAAAGCATCCACAGTAAAAGCACAATTCTTATCTACCATAACCCACGAGCTGCGCACACCTATGTATGCAGTAACAGGCCTCACCCACCTACTTTTGTCTGAAAACCCTACAGAAGAACAGAAAAAACACCTTGACTCACTCAAGTTTTCTGGAGAGTACTTATTATCACTAATAAATAACATTCTCGACCTCAATAAATTAGAAGCAAATAAAGTAGAGGTAGAAGAAACAAGCTTTAATCTTAAGAAGCGCATAGAAGACGTACTTTTTGCATTAGGTAAATCTGCAAGAGACAAAGGAAACAAACTACATCTTGAAATAGATAATGATATCCCACTAGAAGTACTAGGCGACCCTCTTATGATCTCGCAAATACTGATAAATCTAGTAGGTAATGCCATAAAATTCACACGAGATGGAGACGTATGGATACGAGTACAAAAGATAACACAAGGAGACTCAGACATACAATTGCATTTTGAGATAGAAGATAATGGTGAAGGTATTTCTAAAAAGAAACAAAAAACTATTTTCCAGAACTTCACTCAAGGATCTGTTGCCATAAACAGAAAATTTGGAGGTACAGGCTTAGGGCTATCTATTGTAAAAAATTTATTAGACTTACTTAACAGTAAAATATCACTAGACAGCACGCTCGGAAAAGGAACTACCTTTAAATTTGACCTTAAGTACAACTTAACGCAAGCACTTCCTGGTGAAGATAACCCTCACAATATCATTTATGATATAGACTATGTTGCTTTAGAAAACCGTCATATCCTGGTGGTTGAAGACAACAAGATCAACCAGATGATTACTCGTAAGATTCTTGAAAAAAACAAGATGTCTTGCGACACTGCAGATAATGGAGAAATAGCAGTAGAAAAAGCGAGAACCGAAAAATATGACCTCATACTTATGGATATCCATATGCCAGGTATAAGCGGTATGGAAGCTACAGAACAAATACGCAGTTTTAACAAAGACATTCCTATTCTTGCACTTACTGCAGTGACAATAGATGAGAATATTGATGATTTTTACGCTGTAGGATTTAATGATATTATTCCAAAACCGTACAAGGTTGAAGAATTCTTTCAGAAAATACACAATGGTCTTAGAAACAGTAAAGTTTTAAACTAGACTATAGTACGCTTTCGCGAAAGCGTAATTACCCCTCTTATTCCTATTTAAAAGAAGCCACATAATCCAGAAGCTTCTTATCAAACCCTTGAGCATCTGACAGAAACTCAATTTTTATGGGTAGGTAATACAAATGCTTCATTTTAAGCTGTGGACGCAACCTTACGTAATCCTTCTCTGTAGTTAATATACAATCTAG
>JAHDEV010000094.1:3738-9181 GCA_020628615.1 Dokdonia sp. | reverse complement strand
TAATAAGTAATACAAGTAGTAATAGTTTTTTCATTTAGTAAAGCATCATTTTGATACTATAAAACTAAACGTAAAATATTCATTTATAGGTGCAACCGATAAGGATTAACCCATTCTTACTAAAAATTACCTTCTCTACTCTGTAGATGCACCTAGTCTATTTTTTACATACTCTATTTCTGTCTTACCGTGAGGTTGTGGCTTACCATCTTCATCTAGCCCTACCATAACAATACGTTCTATGGTAATAATAGTCTCTCGTGTCATTTTATTTCTCACCTCACACTTAAGAGTAACAGATGCTGTTCCAAACTTAGTAGCCTCAAGACCTATCTCTATGATGTCACCTTTTTTTGCGCTTGCGCGAAAATCTATCTCACTCATATACTTTGTGACAGATCGAGGGTTTTCTATCTGTATTATAGTATATAATGCGGCTTCTTCATCTATCCACTCTAATAACCTTCCTCCAAACAACGTTCCATTTGGGTTTAAGTCTTCTGGTTTAATCCATTTGCGTGTGTGAAAATTCATAAGTTTCCTTTTTATATTTTTAATCTACTCGTATAAAATTAAGATAAAACAGACCATAAAGATCTAGCGTCTTCAAGACTTTTAAAACGCTCGTGAGACACTTCTATATCTACCTGCTCGTGAGCCCAAGTAGTATGAAAGGGAATATGCACCGCATAACTACCTACCTCAAGCACTGGCAACACATCAGACTTCAAAGAGTTGCCCACCATTAAAAATGAACTTGGATCTATATCAAGATGCTTTATAAGCTTTAGATAATTTGCTGGCTGCTTATCAGACATCACCTCTATGTGGTGAAAATATTTTGACAGACCAGACTTCTCTAGCTTACGTTCTTGATCTAGTAAATCACCCTTAGTAGCAACTACAAGCTTGTATTCTTTTGATAGCTCCTCAAGTACCTCTTCTATATGTGGTAATAAGGTAACAGGCGCGTTGAGCATATCCTTACCTAGATCTATAATATCGCCTATAATGGCATTAGAAACTTTTCCATCAGACACCTCTTGAGCACATTCTATTAGTGATAATGTAAAAGGCTTGATACCATAACCATATAATGCTAGGTTGCGCATCTCCATTTCAAAAAGGCGCTTCTGGCAATTATCGTAGTCTATATAATCGCTTAACAGTTCACAAAACGTATGTTCTGCATCTCTAAAGAAAGTTTCGTTAACCCATAGGGTATCGTCTGCATCAAAAGCGATAGTCTTTATATTCTTCATTATTTTACAATCATCTTAGTGACTATAAAAGTACAGAATAGAAGGAGAAAATCCCCTAAAACTACAATACTAGACTCGCAAAAAACGATGCAATAAACCTTCTTAAATTATGATATTGATAATGATAAATAAAAGCTAGCGCCTACCCTTTGTAGTTATCATCCCAGTCTTTTACCTTAGGATCACCTAGCTTATCTACAGACTTTGCAACTACCATAGATACCGCAGCATCACCAGTCACATTTACTACTGTACGACACATATCAAGAGGCCTATCTACCGCGAAGATAAGTGCAAGTCCTGCCTCAGGGATTCCAGCATAACCTAGAACTCCCACAAGCATTACCATACCCGCACCAGGTACTGCAGCACTACCTATAGAGGCTAGTGTTGCTGTTGCTATAATACCGAGTTGTGTACCCAGTGTAAGATCCATACCAAAAGCTTGTGCTATAAATACTGCCGCTACTGCTTGATATAAACTGGTACCATCCATATTGATAGTTGCTCCTACAGGTAAGACAAAACTAGCTACCTCTTCCTCTACACCTAAGTGTTCTGTAACTCGTTCCATTGTAACTGGTAATGTAGCAGCACTAGAACTCGTTGAGAATGCTAATAATTGTGCTGGAGAAATACCATTAAGAAATGATGCTGGACTTCTTTTTGTAAAGATGATAACGATAAGCATATACACGCCTATCATACACAAAAGACCAAGTACTACCGTAAATGCATACCAGCCCAAGGCTTTAAAAAGATCTGCATTAGGCGACTCTACCACAAGGGCTGCAAGAAGTGCAAAAACGCCGTAAGGAGCCGCTAGCATAATAAGATCTACCATTTTAAGTATCACCTCATTTACACCATCAAAAAAGCTTTTTACCGTCTTACTCTTTTCTTCAGGTATTAAAATAAGCCCTATACCGAAGAATACTGCAAAAAAGATGACCTGCAGCATATTACGATTACTAGTCGCTGCCGAAAATATATTTTGTGGAACAAGGTCTTCAAGAGCCTGCAATGGTCCTGTTTCTTTCTGTGCCTTTGCAGTTTCTTTGTATTTACTTGTGCTATCTGTATAACCGTCTACAAGCTCCGTACGCGTCTCGTCTGAGATAGATTTACCAGGAGATACAATATTTACCAGAACAAGTCCTATAGAAACTGCAATAACCGTAGTGACAACATACGTCCCTATAGTACGACCTCCCATCTGTGAGAGCTTAGATATATCTTTAAGATCTGAAACTCCTTTGATGAGCGCAGCAAGTATTAATGGTATTGCGATTAACTTTAATGAATTAATAAAAATGGTTCCAAAGGGTTTTATCCAGTCACTTACAAAGTCCTTTCCCCACTCAAAATTTGTCATTATGAGTGCAAAAACAACTCCTAAAACCATTCCTATTAATATTCTCCAGTGTAACGCAAGTTTTTTCATAAAGGTCTAAATATTTACTAGCCACGACGTAAAGCCACGCTATATCGATATAGTTTATACAAAAGCCTACTTTTTAGTAAGTGAGCTCTTTATTAAATAAATGAATTATGCTACAATCTAACAGATTTATCTCGTAGTACAAAATCTGCAATCACAAGTGCTGCCATTGCTTCTACTATAGGCACCGCTCTAGGGACTACACAAGGGTCGTGACGTCCTTTACCTTGCATCTCTACAGTTTCTCCGGCGGCATTAATCGTTTCTTGTTTTTGCATTACAGTTGCTACAGGCTTAAACGCTACTTTAAAGTAAATGTCCATCCCGTTTGAGATACCGCCTTGCACGCCACCACTAAGATTGGTCTTTGTAGTACCGTCATTATTAAAATGGTCGTTATGATCTGAGCCCTTCATCTTTGCTCCCTCAAAACCGCTTCCGTACTCAAAACCTTTTACAGCGTTTATAGAAAGCATAGCCTTACCTAACTCTGCGTGTAGTTTATCAAACACAGGCTCTCCTAACCCTATAGGTACATTTTGTATCACACAGGTTATAACACCTCCTATGGTGTCACCTTGCTTTTTTATTACTTTAATTTTTTCTTCACACGCTTTCGCGAAAGCGGGATCAGCACATCTTACATCATTTTTTTCAATCTCATTAAAGTCTAGTTCTTGATATGGAGTATCCATAGATAGATCTCCTACCGCACTTGTAAATGCGTGAAAGGTAATGCCTTTTAAAAATTGCTTTGCAATCGCTCCAGCTACTACTCTACTCGCAGTCTCTCTAGCCGAAGATCTTCCACCACCACGGTAATCGCGATTACCATACTTTTTATCATACGTATAGTCTGCGTGGCTTGGCCTATAAGTGTCTTTTATATGACCGTAATCTTTTGACTTCTGATTTGTGTTTACAATTTGAAAACCTATAGGAGTCCCTGTAGTCTTATCTTCAAAAATACCAGATAAAAAGTCTACCGTATCTGGCTCCTTGCGCTGGGTTACAATTTTAGATTGTCCTGGTTTACGACGATCTAGATCTCTTTGTATTGCATCAAAATCTATCTCAAGACCTGCAGGACATCCATCTATGATTCCTCCTATTGCTTTACCGTGAGACTCGCCAAAAGTGGTGAGTTTAAATATCGTTCCGTAGGTATTACCAGCCATTGTACTTGTTTTCAACAAATGTAAATTGAAAAGCTCATAATCAAAAACTAATAACTCACTTAATGATTAATTAAAGTAGCTCTCAAATCATAACAAAAACTTTTAAACCACTTAACCCCTAATTAACCAACACAAAATGTTTTATAACAAACTTGCAGTCAAAACGATACATTGAAGAGACCCGTAGAAATAGTTGTACTTTCAGACATACACCTGGGCACCTATGGTTGTCACGCTACAGAGGTTTTTCAATATCTAAACTCAATAAAACCAGAAATTCTTATCCTTAACGGTGATATTGTAGACATCTGGCAGTTTAGAAAACGGTTTTTCCCAAAAGATCATCTTAAGGTTATCAAAAAAATCATCACACTCGCCTCAAAGGGTACACAGGTGTACTACATTACGGGTAATCACGATGAGATGCTTCGTAAATTTAGCGATGCTGTGATGGGTAATATCCATCTCATAGACAAGTTAGTACTTAACCTAGATGGTAAAAAAGCGTGGTTTTTTCACGGAGATGTTTTTGATGCCTCCATACAACACACCAAGTGGATTGCAAAACTAGGCGGATGGGGTTACGACTTTTTAATACTCTTCAATAGGTTACTTAATAAATGGCTTGTAAAAATGGGAAGAGAGAAATACTCGCTTTCTAAAAAAATAAAGAATAGTGTAAAAGGAGCTGTTAAGTTTATAAACGATTTTGAAAACACGGCTACAGATCTGGCTATAGAAAACAAGTTTGATTATGTAATATGCGGTCACATACACCAGCCCACTATACGTAAGGTTAAAAATCATAAAGGAAGTACCACATATTTAAATAGTGGAGACTGGATTGAAAATCTAACATACCTAGAATATCACGACAAAGAGTGGAGTCTCAAAAACTACAGAGCAGAGTTTGATAAAACCTCTTACATTGAAGAAGCCTTAGACCCTATGTATGATCTTAGCAGCTTGTTAACTAATGTTCTAAAATAGTAGCAAGGCATTGTTTACTATATTTGTTTTAAAGCAAATAAGTACATTATGAAATTTTACACACTCCTCGCCTTATCCCTTTTTATAACCTTAGTAAGTTGCAGTGACTCAGATGAGGATACTCAGGGCACTACAGATATAAGTGAGAATGAGGAGCAGATGGAAGATGCTCCAGTATATAGCTACTACTCTTTAACCACTGGAGATAACTGGCAGTACGACGTTTCCACAGATGATATGGACACTACACAAGACAATCTTGAGGTAATAGGACTCACCGAAATTAATGGACCAAGCTTTACAGATTTTGAGTCAAATGTAGATAGCGCAGGCTTTATTACAAATCTCATCGCTGCTGGAGGACTTGTAGAAAGTGAAGGTACCCTACGCTACTCTGGAGAAGTGACTATACCACTAGATGAGACTAATAATATTTCTCTGCTTATACCAGTAATAAAACTTTATGATCAATCCATTACGACAGCAGGCACGCAAGTAGACCAGATTACACAAACTATTACTCAAGAAATAGAAGGAATTCCTGTTACTATAGATGCACTTGTTACATCTAC
>JAHDEV010000094.1:1272-3638 GCA_020628615.1 Dokdonia sp. | reverse complement strand
TTTGAGATGTAAGAACGACCACTATCGTGGTTTGTAATTACCTGCAAGTCGTATCCAAGCTTAGTTAAAAGTACAACAGCATCTTGCGCTATTGATCCATCTAGATATTGTGTAAATTCATCTATATAAAGAACAACTTTAGTTTTGGATATAGCTGGAGTACTCAAATTAGTATAGCTAGCAACATTACTCTTTTGAGGATTTAAAAACACCTCAAGTTTAGGCAAACTACGCTTTTTTGCAATACCTAAAGTGGCTTTTGCAACACCACCAGTTACCGCTAGCATTGTATTATAAAACCTAGGAGCTACAGCTCCTAACTTATTAATCTTTGTGTTATGCGCAAATAATTTGGTACGTACACTACTCCCGTTAGATTTTTGATATTGATACTCAAACTCTGCTTTGAGCGTAGCAACATCTACATTACTTGGGCACTCACTTGCACAGGCTTTGCAACTAAGGCATAAGTCAAAAACATCCTTAAGTTCCTTGTGATTATACTTATTTGCCTTATCTGAAGTTGTTAAAAACTCACGTAAGGTATTGGCCCTCGCTCTAGTTGTATCTTTTTCATCACGAGTTGCACGGTAACTAGGGCACATAGCACCTCCAGCGCTAGGCATCTTTCTACAATCACCACTACCATTACATTTTTCGGCTAGGCGTAGTATTCCTTGATTGTCATTAAAATTTAATAGCGTCTCTACCTCTGGTTCTTCACGACCTACTTCATAGCGTAAATTTTGATCCATAGGGAAAGCATCTATTATCTTTCCGGCATTAAAAATATGATGTGGGTCAAAAGCACTCTTAACTGCTTTCATCATCTCATAGTTTTTTTTGCCCACCATAAGTGGTATAAACTCTGCACGTACAATACCATCGCCGTGCTCACCACTCATTGAGCCATTATATTTTTTAACCAGATGAGCCACATCTGTAGTAATCTGCCTAAAGAGCGATACATCTTCCTTTTTCTTTAAATCAAGTATAGGTCGCAAATGCAGTTCTCCAGCGCCGGCGTGTGCATAATACACTGCATCTTGCTCGTAACGGTCCATAATAGCGGTAAACTCGTCTATATATGTCGCAAGATCTTCCAGAGCAACTGCCGTGTCTTCTATACAAGCTACTGCCTTTTTATCTCCTATTATATTTCCTAAGAGCCCCAGGCCTGCTTTACGCAACTCCATAGCTTGAGCTATTTCTGCTCCTTCCAGTATTGGGAAGGCATAACCTATTTGCTCTTTTTGTAAATCTGTAATAACCGCACTTGCTTGCGCTCTTGCTCCTTCTAGTGTATGGTCACAAACTTCTAGCATTAATATTGCTGCCGGATCACCGTCTACAAAAAATCTATTTTTGAGCTGATCACGATTGTTTTTTGTACAGTCTAAAATCACTTTATCCATCATCTCGCAGGTAAAGAGATTATGACGCATCGCAGGTACAACAGCTTTAAGACAACTAGTTAAATCCTTAAAGTGCGCAGCTACAAGTACATTATATGCTGGAGGTAACTCGTCGAGTTGTAAAGTGATTTCTGTAGTAAAAGCAAGCGTGCCCTCACTTCCTGCCAGTAAACTACACATATTAAAATCTTTTCCACTTGCGTGAAAAGGGTTCATTTGTGCCAAGTAATCTAGGGCATAGCCCGTATTTCTTCTATGTATCTCTGGTTTTGGAAAATGCGTTGCTATCTCAGCTCTTGACTCCTCGTCTTTTAGTGATGTATAAATCGTGTTGTATATACTTCCTTCTAGGGTGTTGTGTGTTAACTTTTCGCGAAAGCGTGCTTCATCTAAATCTTCAAAAGTGGCCTCACTACCATCAGATAATATAGTTTTAAGTCTTACCGTCTTATCTCTGGTCACGCCATACTGTATGCTAGTGGTTCCAGAAGAGTTATTACCTACCATACCCCCTATCATACAGCGGTTTGCGGTAGATGTATTAGGTCCAAAAAACAAGCCGTGAGGCTTTAAAAATAAATTAAGCTCATCGCGTATCACTCCGGGCTGTACAACAACCTGTTTCTTTTCTTTATCAAAAGAGATGATGTTTGTAAAGTGTTTTGACACATCTACCACAATCCCATCTCCTACGCACTGACCGGCAAGAGAGGTTCCAGCTGTGCGCGGTATGAGTGTAACGTTGTGTTGCAAAGCAAACTCACATAAAACCTTAATATCCTGCTCTGTTTTAGGGAGTGCAACTGCCAGCGGTATCTTGCGATAGACAGATGCATCTGTTGCATAAATAGTTTTATGAAGGCTATCATAGTGAAGTTCTCCTTCTAATTGCGCCTGTAGTTTTTGTAATAGTAAATTCACAGAAGTAAAAATAGATAAAATTTTATGCAG
>JAHDEV010000094.1:0-1172 GCA_020628615.1 Dokdonia sp. | reverse complement strand
ATATAACTCCTCATAAAGCGGTACAATGTTTTGAATATCAAACTTGGCCGCTTCTTTTTTGGCATTAGTTTTAAACTGTTCTAGGGTAGCATCATCCTCAAGTATGCGTATGGCGTTTTGAGCCATATCTGCAATGTTACCCACGTTACTTAAGTACCCTGTAACACCATCTACATTTACCTCAGGTATACCGCCAGCGTTACTAGATATAACCGGCACGCGGTTTACCATAGCCTCTAGCGCTGCAAGCCCAAAACTTTCTGCCTCAGAAGGCAGTAAGAAGAGATCAGAAAAGCAAAGTATTTTATCTATCTCATTACTATTACCTAAAAATCGTACTTTTTCTTCAATACCTAACTCGCTTACTAAAGCCTCTGCAGCCTCTCGCTCTGGGCCTTCCCCTACCATAAGTAGTTTAGAAGGAATCTCAAGTTGTAAACGATAAAAAACCTCAATTACATCTGAGATACGTTTTACTTTTCTAAAGTTACTTATATGGGTCACAATGCGCTCATCTTCGCTTGCCATAAGACTCCGCTGGCAGTCTGTAAATGTATCATCTACAGCGGTGTAGTCTATAAAGTTAGGCACCACATCTATTTCTTTTGTAATTTCAAATAAACGTAATGTATCCTGTTTTAAACTTTCTGAAACAGAGGTAACAACATCGCTATTATTAATACTAAAACTTACTGCTGGTCTATAAAAAGGGTGACTGCCCACGAGGGTGATATCTGTACCGTGAAGAGTGGTTACCATAGGCACCTCGATACCCTCCTGCTTGAGCATTTCTTTTGCCATATAACCTGCATAAGCGTGTGGTATCGCATAATGCACGTGTAGAATATCTATACTTTCTTTTTTTATGATACGTACTAGCTTACTAGACAAAGCAAGCTCGTAAGGCTGGTAGTGAAACAGTGCATAGTCTGGTACATTTACCTCGTGAAAATGAATATTGTCATTAAGCAACGCAAGTCTTACCGGCTGTTTGTAAGTAACAAAGTGCACCTCGTGGCCTCGTTTTGATAAAGCGATTCCAAGTTCGGTTGCTACTACACCGCTTCCTCCAAAGGTTGGGTAACAGACAATTGCAATTTTCATAGTACGGTTTTTTGGGTTGTTTTTTTACGCTTTCGCGAAAGCGGACTCATACACTTTATAAGTAGTAC
>JAHDEV010000093.1 GCA_020628615.1 Dokdonia sp. | reverse complement strand
GATGTACTCACAATCATTAATCCATCGCACAGAAGAGGAGTCTGCTTTACCTTTAAAGTAATCTACCTCTAGTGTATCGTTACGTGTAAATGTTGTGGCTACAAGTTCGCCATCTAGAAGTGTCTCAAAAGTGAAGGTGCCCGTCTTAAAATTTGCACAATCGCGCTCTGGACTTTTACAGCTTAAAGCGAAAAAAAAACAAGCAACAATCGAGTAAAAAAAGATACGTTTCATAGACTACAAAAATAATATACAAAGAGTTGGAACTCGTAATTTGAAACCTCTTTTTTAAAAGGTTTTCAATTGCCGAAAATGAGCTATGTTATTTGATCAAGATAATGAGGTAAACTACATTTCATAACTCTCAAAAGTTCCATCTTCTAAGAAAATAATTACTCTCTTAATTGCTGATTTTGATGAAGAAAAAGCACTTAAATTTTCTATACTTTTTTGAGCTGTTTTTTGAGTCTGCTCTTCGGTAGTTTTTTGCAGCGAGTTAGAGAGGTTTTTTTGTGAGTTTTCTTGTGGCTCAATTCTTGTTTTTTCCGGAGTAGGAGGGGGCGGTTTTGGAGTTGTTTTCTTGCCGTAAAGTAACCATTCTAATTCTACATTTGGAAAGGTGTCTACTACCTTCATAACAAAGTCTAAGCTGGGCTTGTTTCTGCCCGCCATAAGGTGGGAGATTGTTGCACGGCCTACAGATAGTTTTTCTGCAAATAATGTGGCGCTAAGCTCGTGTGACTCCATAATTTTTTGAAGTCGCTTTGCAAATTTTGTATTGTCTAGTAGTGTTTCCATTTGTATACAACAAAGATACGTTACAATTGTAAACTATAGCTATCTATGCTTGTTAAACATAAAAATCACTTATAAATTGATTAAACTTTAAGTTTATATTTTGTTGCTTAAACATCTGATTTTAAATATATAAATTGTTATAAGTTTGGGTTTTGTCTATTTGGGCAGTATTTTACAATGGTAACGCTCCATTTGTATAAAGGTTTCTTGTTTACAATTGTAACACAGCACTTGTAGGAGCTAATTTCAAAAAAAGTATCTTTGTCATTCAAAGTAAGATTATGATATTATCTAAGGTTTTAGAAGAGTTTGCTAATTGTCGTGAGAAAGCTATTTCTGGCCGCTACATTTTACCAGAATTTATTACAAATTTTGTTGAAAATTTACCAGAAGAATTTACTGTTTCTATAGAAGGTAAGTCTGTAGAAAAACGTCCTATTTATTCGGTGAAATTTGGATCTGGAAAAACTAAAATTTTAATGTGGTCACAGATGCACGGTAACGAATCCACAACCACAAAATCCTTACTAGATTTTTGTAATTTTTTACAAAAAAATGAGCATCAAAAAGATGTAAAAAATGTGCTAAAAAATTGTACGTTTTTTATGATCCCAATGCTTAATCCTGATGGGTCAAAAATGTGGACTAGAAATAATGCAAATGATGTAGATCTCAATCGAGATTCTCAAGATTTGAGTCAGCCAGAATCAAAATTATTACGTAAGATTTTTAATGATTTTAAGCCAGATTTTTGTTTCAACTTACACGGGCAACGCACCATTTATGGTTTTGAAAAAACAGGTAAACCATCTATACTTTCCTTCCTTGCTCCTTCGGCAAATGAGGAGAGAAATTTTACATTTTCGCGTAAGCAATCTGCTAGTGTAATCACCCATATTTTTAAAAATTTACAAGACGATTTAAGTGGAAATATAGGACTATATAATGATGCTTTTAATAACAATTGTGTGGGAGATGCTTTTCAAGAAGCTGGGGTAGCAACCATACTTTTTGAAGCAGGTCATTACCCAAATGACTATGCTCGCGAAAAAACACGAGCATATATTTTTGCATCATTATGGTATGCTATTGAGGCTTGTCAAAAAGATATATCTTATCCTGTTGAGGATTATAAAGAGATACCTGAGCATAGTAAGTGTTATTGTGATTTACATAGTAAAGGGGTAGCTATTGAGAAATTGCAGTATAAAGAAACGGTAGAAGATGGAGCTATTTTATTTACTCCAGAACCTCTTGAAGAGGTGCTAGGTACAGGTGTTTTTTGTCATCAAGAAGTAGATAGTGCATCTAGCTTTAAACTTGTGTAGTATAGTCTCGATTTAAGGTGAAAAATAGGGGGTAAAAAGTTTACGATAACGTTTTAGTAAATAAGAGGCGCTTGTTGCAGAATAATCAGTAATATTCTATTATTTTTGCATTATATTCAAAAAACGCAGATACAATGGCAAAGTTCAAATTAGACGAAGTAGACCACCAGATACTCGATATGCTTATCGAGAATACAAGAACTCCTTTTACAGATATAGCAAAAAAATTACTCATCTCTGCAGGTACTGTACACGTACGTGTTAAGAAGATGGAAGAAGCGGGAATTATCACAGGTTCCTCACTTACACTAGATTACGGAAAATTAGGCTATTCTTTTATAGCATACGTAGGTGTATATATTAATAAGACATCACAAACTACTTTTGTGCTTGAGCGCATTGCTCAAATCCCGTTTGTAACTGTCGCTCACGTAACTACAGGTAAGTTTAATATATTCTGTAAAATAAGAGCAAGAGATACGAATCACGCAAAGAATGTTATATTCTTACTAGATGATATAGATGGTGTATATCGCACAGAAACGATGATCTCGCTAGAAGAGAGCATTAATGACAAGAAAAGATTAATGCACTCTATCTTTCAAGATCTAGTATAATTAGAACCGCAGAATATTTTAAAACCCTTTCTCACAACGAGAAAGGGTTTTTTATTACTTTTAACTTAAATTTTTTAGACTATGACAACGCGAGCAGAAGTTAAAGAGCCAGAATATAACACCTACTATAATCAGTATATTTCTCAGGTACCAGAAGAAGTAGATTTACTTGAGGCTTTACAATCTGGACTAGATTTCACCGTGTCGTTTTATAATAGTTTATCAGAAGAGCAATTACTCTTGCGTTATGCGCCTGGTAAATGGACTCCTAAAGAGGTATTGTTACACCTTATAGATACTGAGCGCATATTTTCATATCGTGCATTACGCTTTTCTAGAATGGACGCTACTCCTTTGCAGGGTTTTGAGCAAGATGATTTTGTGGCTTCAAGCAATGCAAATGATCGTACTATATCGTCTCTACTTGAAGAGTATGCTAGTGTGCGTCTAGCAAGCTTAAGTCTCTTTACATCTATGACAAAAGAGACAGTGCGTGTAATAGGAGAAGCAAGTCAAAGCCCGTTAAGCCCTCGCGCAGCAGGGTTTATAATCGCGGGTCACGAGCGTCACCACATAGCTATCATTAAAGAAAGGTATCTATAAAGTAGCTTGCTGCGTGCTCTCTAGATAATGGTTAAAGGCCTTATATATAAGTTCGTTTGGAGCTTGTTTATCTATAACGGCACTTCCTATACTTTCTAGAAGTACAAAATTTATATTACCATTTGTATTTTTCTTATCGTGCTTGAGGTATTCTATAATGGGTTCTATGTCCGCTTTCGCGAAAGCGACCTCCTCATACATATCATTAAGAGTAGTAGTAATATCATCTAGCGCATCCTTACTAAGCCCCGTAAGCTCCACCGAAAGATAGCTTTCTAAAATCATCCCTATCGCTATGGCCTCTCCGTGTAAAAGTGTCTTTCTAATGTCTGAAGCTAGGCAGTATGACTCAATGGCGTGACCCAGTGTATGACCGTAGTTAAGTGTCTTTCTGATACTTTGTTCTCTAGGGTCTTGAAGTACGATTTCATTTTTTATGATGATACTCTCGTAAATGAGTTGGCTCAAATCATCTGTGGTCATCTCGCTTAAGTTTTTAAGCTTGTTCCAGTAAGATTGATCTGCGATGAGTCCGTGTTTATACATTTCTGCAAGGCCAGAACGGAGCTCTTCTGGTGGTAATGTTGCCAGAAAGCTACCATCTACAAGTACCATTTGTGGGTTGTTTATAACACCTATGAGATTTTTAAGTGTGCCTAGATCAACACCTGTTTTGCCACCTACGCTGGCATCTACCATTGAGAGAAGAGAGGTCGGTACATTTATAAAGTCCATACCACGTTTAAAAGTACTTGCTACAAAGCCTCCTAGATCTGTAACAACTCCTCCACCTACGTTAATTATGAGTCCTTTTCTATCTGCATCTAGTGCAGCAAGGGCATCCCAAACACCACTGCAGGTTTCTATCGTTTTGTTAATCTCACCGTGCGGTATCTCTATGACTTCTATAGGTATTTCGGTAGCTAGATTGCCTAAAAAAGGAGCGAGACAATCTTCGTGGGTATGGTCATCTACTATTACAAATATCTTACTGTAAGAGCTTTGGAGTAATAATACATTAAGGGCATCATATCCAGATTGATTAAAAACGATATCGTATGAGGCGGCTTGAATGGTAGTCATTATAATGTGATTTTAACAGTTGCAAATTACTCACTTTTGGTTTAAAAAAGTGGAATCTAGATGTATATTTGTCTAACTAATTTAAGCATATGCAAACCTCTCTTTTTGATAATACAGAAAATGCCTTTAAGCTCAAATCTGATAGTGAGTTAGAACGCGCGTACTTTCTTTTTAAAATGATTTCTAAAGAACCACTTGTGCGTATAGGTACGGCTGCAACTCGTTTTGCACTTAATGCAAACTTACCAGTAGAGGGGCTTATACGATCTACTGTTTTTGATCACTTTTGTGGAGGTGTTAATGAAGAAGACTGTATGACATCTGTAGATAAGCTGTACAGTGCAAATGTGTGTTCTGTTCTAGATTATTCTGTAGAGGGTAAGGAAGAAGAAGCCTCTTTTGACGAGTGTATGAATAAGGTAATAGGTCTTGTAAAGTTTGCAGATGAGAAAGATGCAATGCCTATCGTGGTTTTTAAACCTACTGGTGTAGGTCGTTTTGCAATATGGCAAAAGCTAACGGAAGGAACTGTACTTACCCCAGAAGAACAGCTGGAGTGGGAGCGTATTAAACAACGTATGCACGCTATATGTAAGATAGCCAAAGAGCGTGATGTAGAGGTGCTCATAGATGGAGAAGAATCGTGGATGCAAGATGCCGCAGATGATATGGTGGCAGAGCTTATGGCAACTTACAATAAAGAAAAGCCCATTGTCTATAATACCTTACAGTGTTACCGTCACGACCGCTTAGAGTACTTAAAAAAACTACACCTTGAAGCGCGTGCCAGAGATTTTAAAATAGGTATGAAAATCGTGCGAGGTGCCTATATGGAAAAGGAAAATAAACGCGCTAAAGAAAAAGGATATCCAACGCCTATTTGTAAAGATAAGCGCGCTACAGATGAAAACTTTAACGCTACGATGCGTTATATTTTTGAAAATCTAGATGACATCTCTCTATTTTTAGGAACACATAATGAAGATAGTTCTTTACTTGCTGTGAAGCTTATGGAGGAGATGGGAATCGCAAAAGATGATAACCGAGTGTGGTTTGGACAATTATATGGTATGAGTGATCATATAAGTTTTAATCTATCTCTTAAGGGATACAATGTGGCAAAATACCTTCCCTTTGGCCCTGTAAAAGATGTAATGCCATACCTCATACGTCGCGCCGAAGAAAACACCTCTGTAGCCGGGCAAACTAATCGTGAGCTAGAGCTTATTAAAGCAGAGCGTAAAAGAAGAAAGTTGTAGTTATTCTTCTAGTGGCTTAGTGCTGTTATTTTCTCGGTTAGTATAAAGATTTATTGCCTTGAGGTAGTTAAGGCCGCCTTGAAGTGTTTGATCAATCATAAAACCATCTAGCTCCTTGTGATTATTTGCTATCCACTGGGTAAGACCTTCCTTTTGTTTTGTCCATAATTTCCAGTCAGTATTGATAAAATCAACATTGTCAATCCTACTTATTTTACCATTAGTAAAATGTACTAAATGTTTAGTGACTAGAGGATTGTTTCTTAAAAACTCAAATCGTTTTGAACTTGCAGATATAGTTACAAGAAGATCATTTTCTTGTTGCTCGATATTAATAATCTTTACCTGAGGCACAAATACAGAATCCCATTTAAAATGAGTTTCAAAAGTCTCTGGTGTAAAATTCATTACATAATCACCTTCAGTGATTGTGAGGCTGTCTGATAGTTGAGTCTCTATTAGTTTATAATCACCATTATTGAAACCACTATAGTAATTTTTTACCGTCTCAATACGTGAAGTGTCTTTTGATGAACAAGCACTTATAACTAGTAGCAGGAGTATAGTGTATGTTGCCGTTCTCATAGTGGAGTGGGTTTATTCTTTTATTTCTTTAATAGAAACTATGCGTACGGACTCTTCACAATTGTCTAGCGTCATTTTAAGATCTTTCCCAGTTTCATCCTCTCCGGTAATCACATAAAAACCACAAGGCTCTTTGCGTGTTTCGCTCTCACCAAAGTCTACTTCACCTAGTTTTAAAAGTCTATTTATAGTTACAGTATCACGTTGCATAGCAGCAAGCGCTGCTGTAGCATCTGGTGATAATGTATATGGCTTAATGCGTAAGTTTTTTAAAACCCGCTGCTGCGGAAAATAGGCACAACTTGTTTTTTTACCACTAAAAAAAAATGCGAGTACGATAAGTCCTATAGAAAAACCACCTAGGTAATAACCTATACGTTTTAGAATATGCATATGCTTGCTAGAAAATCAAAAGGTTGATGTCTCGGTAAGAAAGATTAAACCAGTCTGCTACCGATTTTTTGGTTAAAATACCGTGGTAAAAATACAATCCATTTTTTAATCCTCGGTCAAAGCGTAGCTTATTTTCTATACCACCTTCCTCGGCAATATCTAGCAGGTAAGGAGTAAAAATATTACTAAGCGATACAGAAGCAGTACGCGCAAATCTAGCAGGTATATTAGGTACACAATAATGTGTTACCCCGTGTTTTTTATATGTAGGGGCATCGTGTGATGTCACCTCAGAGGTTTCAAAACAGCCACCCATATCTATACTTACGTCTATAATTACAGCGCCGTTCTTCATAGCCTCTACCATAACCTCGCTCACAATTACAGGAGCGCGGTTTGCACCTCTTACAGCACCTATAACCACGTCACATCTTTTTAATGCTTTTACAAGGTTTTTAGGTTGTATGGTAGAAGTGTATAGTGGTCTCCCTACGTTAGTTTGTATAGAGCGTAGTTTAGTAATTGAGTTGTCAAATATTTTTACGTTTGCTCCAAGACCTATGGCAGATCTAGCTGCAAACTCTCCCACAGTTCCCGCACCTATAATAACAACCTCTGCAGGTGGTACACCACTTATATTGCCCAGTAGCATCCCGGTACCTGTTTCTGAGCTAGACATAATCTCTGCGGCCATTTGTACGGCGGCTGTTCCTGCTATTTCAGAAAGTGTACGTACGGCAGGGTAGGTGCCATCTTCGTCTTTTATAAACTCAAAGGCAAGTGCTGTGATGCGCTTGCTAGCAAGGGTTTCAAAATATTTTTTCTCTTGTGTTTTAATTTGCAAGGCAGAAATGAGTACCGTTTGCGGGTTCATCATCTCGATTTCCTCTAGTGAAGGTGGTTCTACCTTTAAGATCATAGGGCAAGAAAAAACCTTTGCTGTATCTTTTGTGATCTCTGCACCGTTTTCTGAGTAATCTTTATCAGTATATCGAGCGCCCTTTCCAGCCTTAGACTCTACCATCACACGGTGACCATTTGCAGTAAGTGCACCCACAGCATCTGGTGTGAGGCATACACGTCGCTCTTGAAAATGCGTCTCTCTGGGGATACCTATAAAAAGCTCTCCACGTTTCTTTTCGACCTCAAGGCATTCTTCTTGAGGGAGTAACATTTCTTTGGTAAAAGGTGAGTTGCTCGTGTCCATTCTAGTTTGGTTGGTAGTTACTCAAAAGTAAGGAATTATTTGCCAAAACCTTGCTTGTAGTACACTAGAGGTGCTTATATAGATTTGTAGTACGCTTTCGCGAAAGCGCACCAAAACCTAGTATTAATTATTTGTAAAGCGGGTAAAGCTTCTGCGTCTTACTAAGTATCTTTGCAATCAAAAATTAAAGGAGATGAACTACGCCGAAAATATATTAGGAACTATAGGAAACACACCTATGGTAAAGATGAACGCACTTGTAAAAGACTTGCCTTGTCTTGTTCTTGCAAAGTATGAGACTTTTAACCCTGGTAACTCTGTAAAAGACCGTATGGCTTTACAGATGATAGAAGATGCAGAGGCAGATGGAAGACTTAAACCAGGAGGTACAATTATAGAAGGAACCTCTGGTAACACAGGTATGGGGCTTGCTCTTGCGGCTATCATAAAGGGGTATAAGATGGTTTGTGTAATTTCAGACAAGCAGTCTAAAGAAAAGATGGACATACTAAGAGCTGTAGGGAGTGAGGTGATTGTGTGTCCTACTAATGTAGAGCCAGAAGATCCAAGATCATACTACTCGACATCTGCACGTCTGGCAAAAGAAACGCCTAATAGCTGGTATGTTAACCAGTATGATAACCCTAGTAATGCAAAAGCACATTACCAAAGTACGGGTCCAGAAATATGGGAGCAAACCGAAGGTAAGGTTACGCACTTTATTGTGGGTGTAGGTACTGGAGGAACAATTTCTGGAGTAGGTAAATATCTTAAAGAACATAACCCTAATGTAAAAGTATGGGGAGTAGATACCTATGGATCTGTATTTAAAAAGTACCACGAGACGGGTATTTTTGATGAGAATGAGATTTATCCATATATCACAGAAGGAATAGGGGAGGATATCTTACCAAAAAACGTAGATTTTTCTATTATAGATGGATTTACTAAGGTGACAGATAAGGATGCAGCAGTATACACAAGAAGACTAGCAAAGGAAGAGGGAATGTTTTTAGGAAACTCTGCCGGGTCTGCCATAAAAGGGTTGCTGCAACTTAATGAAGAAGGTAAATTTGGTCCAGATGATGTAGTGGTGGTTCTTTTTCACGATCACGGTAGTCGTTATGTGGGTAAAATGTTTAATGATGACTGGATGCGTGAGCGCGGTTTTTTAGATCAAGAGTATAAAGTTGCTAGTGATCTCATTAAAAATCACATAGATAAGCCATTAATTACGGTAAAAACAGAAGAGCTTGTATCGCACGCCATAGAGCGTATGCGCGAGTTTAAAATATCACAAATCCCAGTAGAAGATACAACTGGCATAGTAGGATCTGTAGATGAGGCAGATCTTTTTAGAGCTTATATGGAAAATAATGATGTGGCAGACACGCCTATTAAAAACGTTATGGGAGCTCCATATCCAGTAGTTCAAAAAACTGCAGTTATCTCTGAAGTGTCAAAACTTATCACAAAAGAAAATAATGCAGTACTCGTAGACCTAG
>JAHDEV010000092.1 GCA_020628615.1 Dokdonia sp. | reverse complement strand
TTTTACTTACGGTTCAAACTTCTACTACTATTATTGATGATGCTACACCAGAAAACCTACTCAAGAAAAGAAAAGTACAAGGTTTTGATCTTTCAGGTATAGGTGTGGTATTACACGCAGTGGAGCACTTTTCTTACCACACAGGTCAGATCGCTATGCAAGTAAAGCTGGTTATAGACCAGCCTTTAGGATTTTATGAGGGTATGAATTTAAACACCCTTAACGAAGAGGATTAAAATTCCTTCTTTAAAAATTTTAAAATTTCAGATCTCACTTCTTCTTGATATAGAGAGTGGCCAAAACCTTCGGTTTCTATATAGGTGCTTCCTTTCCAATTTTTATGGATGTTTCTAGATGCCGAAACTGGGGTGATTTTATCAAACTTATCGTGTATTATTAAAGCCGGTAGGGTAAGCTCTTTTGCAAAAGCAGCTCCAGAAAACCCTTTAAAACCAAAACCAAATAACTCCTTTACGAGCTGTTCTAGAGAATTCATCGTTCTATTGTTGAGTCCAAGTATAGCTCTATAACCTACCATTATCTCACTAAGCTCTGATGCAGATCCTAGTATTACTGCAGATGTAAATTGTGTAGGCTTATAAGTATACTGATGAAAAACCGTAGCTAGCCCACCTATAGAATGCCCTATAATATGGTCCGGTTGGTATCGTTGTACAGCTTCTTCTATGGCTTTTGCATAACGAGGCACATTGAGCAATGTCCCTGTAGAGTTACCGTGAGCGGGTGCATCTATGGCATAGATATCATAATTTTCTTGCTGTAGTTCTTCTACTAGTTTAAACCAGCGATGCGTGTTGCTCTCCCAGCCGTGTATGAGAAGTACTTTTTTACCAGTGCCTTCCCAGCGATATGCTTGTAAATCACACGATCCAGAAGTAAAGCGCTCATAGGTAGCCTTATTAAGGTAATCTATTTGCTCACCATAAGGTTTTCCTTTGCGCGGAGTACAAAATATATTAAAAGCTTGCTGTGCCGCAGCTTTTGGGTTTGCTATACTTAGTGCGTTGATTTTTGCTCCTATTAATTTAGGAATAAATCTTTGTAAAGTCTTTTTCAAAATTTTTATTCTTCTCGGTGAACAGAATCTGGTGAAAACGCAGGTGTACAAATAGCCATATACTCACACTCTGCATCAAAGGGATTGCTGTATTGCACTCTCGTGTTACGATCGATCTTAATACTTTGCCCTGCGTGTAGTACAATAGTGTCTCCGTCTATAATAAACTGTTTTTTGCCTTTTATGATATACGTGTATTCATCAAACTCTGGAGTTTGAAACGGCTCACTCCATCCAGGTGGGGCAATCATATGAGCGATGCTTATATCATTATTACCATCTGTTGCTTTTCCCCAGTGTTCTTCTATGGTTTTACCATCTGTAGTAGGTACAATAAAAGGGCTTTTTTGAATCTTATAACTCATATTACCAGCTTATTTGAATATACTTGATAGGTGCATCATCAGGGATTTGAGTGAGCTCAATCTTAGTGTTTGTATCAAACATAAGCTCTGACGGTAAGTGTTTTTTGTCAATAGTAAAATACGCATCACTATCTTCTACAAGTACAACTATAGTAGATATAAGGTTTTCTATGCGCTTTATCTTGTGCCCATCTAGAATGTCCTTAAAGGTACTTTTTACAGTAACTCCACCTTCTGTCGTATAACGCTCGTCATATAAACGTATGTAGTTTATTGTAGCATCAGACTCGCCTGTGGTAGGTTCTAGTTCTAGTAGTTTTTTACCTCCTTTTTCAAAAACGGTAATGTATTGTACAGGTGCTTTTAGGTCTGTAGATCCATTTGCATCTACGAGGCTATCATTTGTAAAAGTGGTTTTAAGGTCACTTACTTTTGTAGTTTTAGTAAGTGGTCCTACACCTTCATTTGTAACAGCAAAGTTGCCAGAGTTACTACAACTACTAGCTATTAAACCCAGTATAGAAAGGGCGATTATATTTCTTTTCATAAGATTAAATTGAGGGTACACATTTATTATGTGTCATTATTATTTCAACATTTTACCTAGTATCCCAAAGACACCACGTATAACGGTTGCGCTTGTAAGCACTTTAATTAATGCTTTTGATCCAGCACTTTGAGTAGATCTAGAACTTTTAGATCTAGAAGACGTTTTTGAAGCTTTTGCTCTTTCGGTTTTTGCTTTTTCTTTGGCTTCGGCTTCGTTTGCTTTATCTATTTTCTTTTTGAGTAGCTCGTAGGCACTCTCTCTATCTGAGATTTCGCTATATTTTTCTACAAGTTCAGATCTGTCGTTTATACTGTCTATTTCCTTTTGGGTTAATACATCCATACGTGACATAGGTGCACGTAACATTGTAGCCGCGAGTGGAGTAGGGCGACCCTTCTCATCTAGTGCAGATACAAGTGCTTCACCTATACCTAAAGATGTAAGAACGGTCTTTGTGTCATAATATTTAGAATCTGGATAGTTTTCGGCAGTGAGTTTTATGGCTTTTCTATCTTTTGCCGTAAATGCACGTAGGGCGTGTTGTACTTTAAGACCTAGCTGGCTCAATACTCCATCTGGAATATCTGTAGGGTTTTGAGTTACAAAATAAATACCTACACCCTTAGAACGTATCAACTTTACAATACTCTCTATCTGGCTATGTAACGCTTTTGAGGCTTCTTTAAAAATAAGATGCGCTTCATCTATAAAAATTACAAGCTCTGGCTGGCCGCTATCACCTTGCTCTGGAAATGTAGAGTAAATCTCTGCAAGTAGACTCAACATAAAAGTTGAGAATAATTTAGGTCTGTCTTGTATATCTGTAAGGCGTATCACATTAATTACTCCACGACCGTCAGAAGTGGTGCGAGTAAGGTCATCTGTGTCAAAAGATTTTTCTCCAAAAAATATATCTGCTCCCTGCTGTTCAAGTTCTACTATTTTACGCAGGATAGAACCAGAAGAAGCTGGAGAGATGCGCCCATACTCTTCTTCTATTTCTGCCTTACCTTCTTTGGTCGCATATTGTAAAATCTTTTTAAAGTCTTTAAGATCTAGCAGTGGTAATTTTTTATCATCACTGTACTTAAATAGTATAGAGATAATACCAGATTGTGCCACCGTAGCGTCAAGTATACGAGAGAACAGCACAGGTCCAAACTCACTTACGGTTGCTCTAAGGCGCACGCCGTTTTGCTCAGATAGTGTAAGTAGCTCTACTGGGAAATCTTTGGCATCAAAGGGTAGGCCTATCTTCTCGTGGCGCTCATCTATCTTTGCGTGACCTGGACTTGCTTTTGCAATACCAGAGAGATCACCTTTCATATCCATAAGTAGTACCGGTATCCCTTTATCAGACAGATTTTCGGCAAGTACTTGTAGTGTTTTTGTTTTACCAGTACCTGTAGCACCAGCAATGAGACCGTGACGATTGAGGGTTTTAAGAGGTACTTTTACGTGAGCATTTGTGATGGTCTCACCATCTAGCATTGCTGCTCCCATAGTGATAAAGTCACCCTTAAAGGTGTTTCCAGTTGTAATAGATTTTAGAAACTCTTCTTTTCTGTCCATAGTAGATTGTTGTGTTTACGCTTTCGCGAAAGCGTACTAAATCGCATTTATCTCAAAGTTTAAAAATACATAATAGTTAAAAAATGTTGCCATCTATCCGTACATTTATTACCAAAATCTATAACTATGAGACCTATTATATTGACAATCTTTGGGATGCTTTTACTCACTTCTTGTAAAGAGGAGTTACAAAGACCCCACACACCACCTCCTGAAGGTCATATGGAAAAGAGAGCTCCTGTATTTCATACGTCTCACGAGCCTGCTAAGGCAGAAGCACCATTTTCTGATGCGGTGCAAGTAGGTGATATGTATTTTCTATCTGGACAAATAGGTATGGATCAAAGCTCTAGAACACTCGTAGAAGGAGGTATTGAAGCCGAGACAAAGCAAACCTTAGAAAATATAAAAGCGGTGCTTGCACATCACAATCTAGAATTGACAGATGTTGTAAAAGCAATGGTTGTGCTAGAAGATATTGAGGACTTTGCAACCTTTAACGCTATCTATAAGTCGTACTTGCCACAAAAGCCTGCTAGAACCACCTTTGCAGCAAAGGCTCTGGCAGCAGGAGCAAAAATTGAGATTGAGGTTATAGCAGTTAGAAAGAAATAACTTACTTTTAATCAATAAATTATAACATCATCAATCAATGAAACTTTTTAAATTTTTACCCTTTTTACTTATAGGTTTTACTGCCTGTACTAATGACGACGATACGACTAGTGTACCCGAGTCTAATGTAAATACCTCACTGGCTCAAATAGCTGTAATAGGAGACAATCTAGTTACCGGGTCTAGCGGTAATGTAGTTACTTGGAATTATCTTAACGAAGAAAGCACAACCATTAATTTACAAGAAGAAATAGGCTTTGAGTTCGGTTTTTTAAGGAATACCATTTGGGATCGCATAGCGATAGCTTCTGGCATACCTACCTCTCAGTTTATTACATATAGTGTGGTTAATGGAGATCAAGAGGTCTATAGTAATTACTTCACACCATCTAATCCTGTAAATGAATTTGAGCTTTACACAACAAATACTGATAATAATATTATTACTTATTACGTGGACGGCTCAAATAGCTGTTGTAACCTATATATAAGTACTTATAATAAGACTACTGCTGTGATTACAGAAGCTTATATAGGTAATGTTACTGTAAGCGATGCAGCATCTAGTATAATGGCAAAGGGTAACAAGACATTTATAGTGGGAACAGACACGCTTACCGGGGTAAAGAAGCTATTTGTTCACAATGCAGACATAGGTGATGCAGTAGGAGTGTGGGATATTGATCAATATGGCGCTTATATATATGATGAGAATCTTGACGTGATGTACTTATTTGATTTTAATGGAGCTTCACTTTCTCACGCCACACTAGATTTTGAAACACTTGCCATTAGTGAGCAAACTTCTTTTCCAGAAGGTTTTACTGTCACTGATGGATTTAATCAAACAAAAGCACTAGCTCAAGAGCTTGTGTTTAAAGACGTAACAGATAAAATTACTAATACGTATAATTATACCACAAACAGTGTTAGTAATTATACAGAGGTAGGCCTTATCAATACCATTTTAGACCAGACTGGGATGAGTATAAACATACGTAATACAGATATAGCGCAGTTTACATCTTATTATATTGTAATGGGTACTACAGAAGTAGATGGAGAGACTCAAGGGGTGGTGGTCATTCTCAATAGAGATTTAACTGTAATACAAACAGTGAGTAGTGGAGACATACGACCAAATAATCTTGTGGAAATACCTATCATATTCAACTAAAAGTTTTTAACCTAGATTACATAAAAAAAGCCACGTCATTGACGTGGCTTTTTTATTTATTTTATGATACGGCTTATATATCATCAAAGCTTACATCTGTAAACTTATCTGCCGTTGCAGTAGGCTCTTCTGAGGTTACACCTCCAGAATCTACCACTTCTGATGCTACAGGTCTTGTATAATCATTCTGGTGGCGGTCAGATATTACTTCTTCACCTTTTTCTTCTAGTATGTAAGAAGTCATCTCATTAAGATTTTCTGTAAATCCAGCAAAGTCTTCTTTATATAAATAGATTTTGTGTTTCTTAAAGTGGAAAGAACCGTCATCATTAGTAAATTTTTTACTCTCTGTAATGGTAAGGTAATAATCTCCTGCCTTTGTAGATCTTACATCAAAGAAGTACGTGCGTCGTCCTGCTCTAAGTACTTTTGAAAAAATCTCTTCATTGTCTCTTCCGTCGTAATCACTCATAATGGTCCTTCTTGTTTTGGATTGTGTGTTTGTTGTTTCAAAAATGGTAAAAAATATACCATTGCCCAATTATTTTTTACATTTCTTTCTCGTCCAGCTGCTTTACATACAACTCTTTATAGTAGCCTTCTTTTGTTATTAATTGATTATGAGATCCTTGCTGTGTGATTTCACCATCTTCGAGAATGATAATCTGATCGGCATTTTTTGCAGATGAGATTCTGTGGCTCACGATAATAGTAGTTGTATTTGTTGTGAGCTGCTGTAAATTATTGAGTATTTCTTCTTCTGTTTCGGTATCTACTGCGCTCAGTGAGTCATCTAGTAATAAGATTTTTGGAGATCCTATAAGAGCTCTTGCGATAGAGACGCGTTGTTTCTGTCCTCCAGATAAGGTTATGCCTCGCTCACCAAGTACGGTGTCATACCCATCCTTAAAGTCTATAATATTGTGGTGTACGGAGGCCGCTTTCGCGAAAGCGTAAACCTCTTCATCACTAGCATCTGTTTTACCAAATTTTATATTCTCACCTATGGTGTCAGAAAATAAGAAAGCATCTTGTGGTACATATCCTATCTCAGAACGCACGTCATTAAGGTTGAGCATCTTTATATCTGTGCCGTCTATCGCAATACTGCCGCTAGTCACATCATACAGACGACCTATGAGCTCTAAAATGGTAGATTTACCAGATCCTGTAGGCCCTATTACTGCAAGTGTTTGTCCCGGCTGCACGGTAAAGCTTATATCTTTTAGTGCAGTAATAAGTGTGTCTTCATAGGTAAAAGTGACATTCTTAAAAGCGATAGCACCATTTATGGGTGTGTGCTCTGTTACGGTATTTACAATGTCTGGTTCGATTTCTAAAAACTCATTAATTCGTACCTGAGAAGCCTCTGCAGCCTTTATAATTGAGGTTACCCATCCTACAGTAGCAACTGGCCAAGTAAGCATATTTACATACATTATAAACTCTACAAGGGTACCTAACTCTGCAATGGTACCATCTATATACTGTTGCCCACCTACAAATATCACAATGAGGTTACTCGCACCTATAAGCCCTATCATAAGAGGGAAGAAAAATGCTTGCACCTTTACAAGGTCCAGATTTTTTTGCTTGCTGTCTTCACTAAGTGTTGCAAAGTCTCTAAAAGTATTAGGTTCTAGTGTATATGCTTTTATGACAGATATACCGCTAAAAGACTCTTGTGTAAACGTAGTAAGTTTAGACAGGTATTCTTGTACAATAGTACTACGCACGTGTATTGCACGGCTTAGTTTATAGATAGCTATAGATAGTATAGGCAGTGGTATTAAAGTGTATGCAGCGAGTGATGGGGCCATACGCACCATATAAGGTATCACAACTGCAAAGAGTACAAGTGCTTGCAGAAGATACATAATTGCAGGACCTAGGTACATACGTACTTTTGTTACATCTTCAGAGATGCGGTTCATAAGGTCTCCAGTTCTATTTTTTTTATAAAAGCCTAGGCTAAGACGCTGGTACTGTGCATAGACATCATCTTTTAAGTCTGCTTCTATAAATCTTGACACCACAATGATGAGCTGTCGCATTAAGAATGTAAAAAAACCAGAGAGTAGGGCAGCACCTAGAAGTAATCCTAGTTTAAAGAGCATACTATCTTTGAGGCCATCTAGGTTTGTGTCTCCACTTTTTATATATGTTTCAACATCATTTACGATATCACCTACAATATCTACATTAAAAACGGCAAATACACGAGCCGCGATAACTATAAAGAAACCGGCTATAAGACGCCATTTATAACGTAAAAAATACTTGTTAAGAGATTTTAATGCACCCATCGCCGTACTGCAATTTTTTTGAAGCGCTAAGGTCGGTTTTTTTTAAGACCTATGCGAGCCAAATTTTACTACAACATAATCGATAAAACATGGAGATACTTTTAGAAATACTGTATTTTTGCACCGATTTTAAAAATGATCTTTTTTCATTTTATAACTATATTAAAAGTTCTTTGTCGCTATGTTAAACAGACGCCATATCCGTGTCAAAGTAATGCAAACCATCTACGCACTAAGTAGTAAGGAGCATTTTGATCTTCAACAAGAAGATAAATTTACAGTGGAGAGTATGAACCAGATGTACAATCTGTATCTCTTAATGCTAGATTTGATGGTGGAGGTTCACGCTTTCGCGAAAGCGGAACAAGAAAAAATCTCTAAAAAGATTCTAGCTACCGAAGAAGAAAAAAATCCTAATACAAAATTCATTAACAACCAGGTCTTGACAAAACTGTCTGACAATGGTGAACTACGTGATGAAATAAGCAAGCGCAAACTCAAACACTGGAGACAGAATGATGAGTATGTTGCTATCATATATAACGAGATTGTAGCTAGTGATCGCTATGCCTCTTATATGGAAGAGGAGGAGACTACTTTTAAAATAGATCGCAAACTCATAGTAGATTTATATACAGAGATTATCGCGCCTAATGATAAGCTATATGATTATATAGAAGATGCACGCCTTACCTGGATAGATGACTTACCTATGATAAATATGGCAGTGCTAAGAAGACTAGGGAAGCTTAAACCGGCATCACCAGAGTCTTCATTACTACCTAGCTTATTTAAAAATGAAGAGGATGTAAACTTTGGTACAGAATTACTAGAGAAAACTGTTGCAAATGAAACTTTTCTAGCAAACGAGATTACAGAAAACACGCCAAACTGGGATAAAGAACGTATTGCAGATGTAGATATGGTGCTTATAAAAATGGCACTTTGCGAGTTCTTAAAATTTCCTACCATACCTGTAAAAGTGACTATAAATGAGTACTTAGAAATCTCTAAGGAATACTCAACACCAAAGAGTAGCATCTTTATAAATGGTATACTTGATAAGCTTGTAAAACAATACGAGCGAGAAAAAAGGTTAAAGAAAGAGGGTAGAGGTTTAAAATAGTATACTTTTTCTTATTTTTACGAATCATTATTTATAAAAAAACAACAATGAAAAAAGGTTTATTAGTATTAGGAGTACTTTCGGCTATGGTGTTTACTTCTTGTAAAGAAGATGCAGCAAGCAAAGTAAAAGAAGAAAATGTTGAAGTTGCAGCTGCAAGAGATGCACAAGCTACAACATACCCAGTGATTACTTTTGATGAGACTGAATTTGATTTTGGAAACATTGAAAAAGGAAACACTGTAGAGCACAAATTTACATTTACTAACACAGGTAAAGCACCACTAGTAATTGTAGATGCAAAGAGCTCTTGTGGATGTACAGTACCAGAATATTCTAAAAATCCAGTTGCACCAGGTGAGAAAGGTGAGCTTCTTGTAAAATATAACGGTAGCGGTACTAACCAAGTAACTAAAACGGTAACAATCAAAGCAAATACTGAGAGAGGTACAGAGACTGTAAAAATCAAAGCATTTGTAAACCCTGCAGCTGGAGCAGCTAAATAAGAATTATGGGTGAAGGATTGCAGGGCATATTAGGTCCTCTCTTACTGTTTACGGTATTTATTGTATTCTTTATAGTATTACCACAACGTAAGAAACTCAAACAAGAAAAGAACTTTGATAAAGATCTTAAAAAGGGTGATCGTGTAATTACAAAAAGTGGTCTACACGGTAAGATTTTAGAACTTAATGATAATGGTACCTGCGTGTTGGAAACAATGTCTGGTAAAATGAAGTTTGAAAGATCTGCACTATCTATTGAGATGACACAAGCGCTTAATAAAAGCGTTGTAGAAGCAAAGAAATAGTCTTTTCTAATTATTATACATAAGCCCTCGCAT
>JAHDEV010000091.1 GCA_020628615.1 Dokdonia sp. | reverse complement strand
CAAAAAGTAGACAAGGTCTAGCATTGCTAGAAGAATCTGGAAAAGAATTTGAAGTAGTTAAGTACCTTGATACTCCACTCACTACAAAGCAACTTAATGAGATTATCAATATACTTGATATTAAACCAATAGAGCTCGTTAGAAAAAATGAAGCAATCTGGAAAAGTGATTATAAAGGAAAAGACCTCACAGATGCTCAAATTGTGGCTGCGATGAGTGAAAATCCCAAATTAATTGAGCGTCCCATTGTAATTCTCGATAAAAATGGCGTTATTGGTAGACCAACAGAGTTAATTAATGAACTCTTAGAGAAATAAATAACTACAATAATTACTTATTATGAAATCAATAATCACTCTAGCCATCGTTGCTTTTCTTGGTATGACAACCGTACAAGCACAAAAAGTTGCAAATGCGCCAGTACAAAAAGAACAAGTAAGCCAGATTGATATGCTTGCTCAAAAATTAAATCTTACAGCAGAGCAAAAAGCAAATGTTGCAAAGACTCTTACAGGTTTTAAAGCTACAGAAGATAGACTTAAAGCTAGTAATATGAATGCGACAGACAAGCAAGCAGCCCTAGATAAAGTGGCAAGTCGTAAAAACGGAAACTTAAAGACATATCTCACAGATGAGCAGTATGCTATGTATGTGAAGCTTACACAGCTTTAAGAATAAATCAACATAATTAAAAAGACCAAACTCAATTGAGTTTGGTCTTTTTTTTGCAATAATTCTAATATATAGCATATTAAGATAAGCTACCTAACATAAAAAAAGCCACTCGTACGAATGGCTTTTTTATTATAAGTATCATAATGCTCTATGCATCTTTATGCATAAAGGCTTGCTTTGCAAGTAAAACTTCATCTGTCTCTACGTGGTCGTCATCAGGTACACAGCAATCTACTGGACATACGGCTGCACACTGTGGCTCTTCGTGAAAACCTTTACACTCAGTACACTTATCTGGTATAATATAGTAAATCTCATCGCTCACTGGCTCTTGCGCCTCGTTTGCATCTACTTCTTTACCGTTAGGTAGTACTACATTTCCTTCCAGATCTGTACCATCTGCATAGCGCCAGTCATCTGCTCCTTCATATATTGCCGTATTAGGACATTCTGGCTCGCAGGCACCGCAGTTTATACATTCGTCTGTTATGATAATTGCCATAGGTTTCTTTTTGGGTAACTTTGCACAAAAATAATGCCTAGCCATCGATTTGCCAAAACACTATGACGCTTCAACAAAGAATTAACGCTTTTAGTAAACTCGGGACTTTCTTGAGTCAGTTCTCACGTACTAATATTGCTCAAAAAGAGGGAGTTGCACACAATGACCTATTTTTTGACGGGATGAAACATCAGTTTAAACTCGCGAGAGAAAACAACGGGTGGTTTACTCAAGAAAATATTCTTTTTGCACTTGAGGGATGGGCAGCACTCCTTACCGAAGAAAAACTTAGCGAGTGGATGAGCGGTTATAATGACGCTTTCGCGAAAGCGCAATCCCAAAAAACCGTTGCTATCATAATGGCAGGTAACATCCCGCTAGTGGGTTTTCACGACTTTTTATGTGTGCTTATTGCAGATCAAAATGTCGTAATAAAACAGTCTTCAAACGATAAACACCTACTACCCTACCTAGCCAAATATCTGGAATATGTAGATCCAGCCTTTAAAGGTCGTATCTCATTTACAGAAGAAAAACTACCTGCACACGATGCTGTGATTGCAACGGGAAGTGACAATACGGCAAGATATTTTGAATATTACTTTGGTAAGAAGCCAAACATTATAAGGAAAAACAGAAACTCTGTTGCTATACTTACAGGTGGTGAGAGTGAAGAGCAACTTAAAGCGCTAGGCGAAGATATATTTAGATACTACGGTCTAGGCTGTCGCAATGTGTCCAAATTACTGGTACCAGAAGGATATAACTTTGACGCTTTTTTTAAAGCTATCTACTCGTGGAGCGATGTGATGAACGATGCTAAGTATGCAAATAACTATGACTATAATAAGGCAGTCTACCTTATGAGCCTTTTTGATCTTCTAGAAAATGGGTTTTTAATGCTTAAGGAAGATGAAAGTTATGGCTCTCCTATTGCTACCTTATTTTATGAAAAATATGAGTCAAAAGAATCTCTTGATTTAAAACTTTCTCAAGATGCAGATAAAATACAATGCATTGTAGGTGATAATGAAAAATTACAAGATTTTAAATCACTTATACCATTTGGAAAGACTCAAAAACCGAATCTTCAAGATTATGCCGATGGAGTTGATACTATTGCATTTTTAGTATCGATTTTGCCATAATTTTATCATTTTATCTATAATATTCTATGTTGTTTTGAGCATCTTTGCATTTCAAAATTAGCATAAAATGAAGAAGCACAACTTTAGCGCAGGACCTTGTATTTTACCTCAAGATGTTTTTAAAGAAGCATCACAAGCTATATTAGACTTTAACGATTCTGGTTTATCCATACTGGAGATTTCTCACAGAAGTAAAGACTTTGTAGATGTAATGGATGAGGCTAGACAACTGGCTTTAGAGCTACTAGGTCTAGAAGGTAAAGGGTATAAAGCGCTCTTCTTACAAGGAGGTGCGAGCACACAATTCTTAATGACTGCATATAACTTATTGCAATCTAAGGCTGGTTATATAAATACCGGAACTTGGAGTGATAAAGCAATAAAGGAAGCTAAGCTTTTTGGAGAGATTGTAGAGGTTGCATCAAGTAAAGAGGCAAACTTTAATTACATCCCTAAAGGATACTCAATTCCAGAAGGACTAGATTATTTGCACCTTACCAGTAACAATACCATTTTCGGGACACAGATTAAGGATTTTCCTGAAGTAGACTGTCCTCTTATATGTGATATGAGTAGTGACATCTTCTCTAGAGAGATAGATTTTGGACAATTTGATCTTATCTACGCAGGTGCTCAAAAAAATATGGGGCCAGCAGGTACAACACTAGTTGTAATACGTGAAGACATCTTAGGTAAAGTGACACGTCAAATACCTTCTATGCTCAATTATGAAACACATATAAGCAAAGGAAGTATGTTTAATACACCAGCCGTTTATGCTGTCTATGTATCAATGCTTACAATGAGATGGCTTAAAAATCTAGGAGGTGTAAAAGCTATTGAGGAGATTAATGATCGCAAAGCGACCTTACTTTATAGTGAGATAGAGCTTAACCCATTATTTAAAGGGTTTGCAGCCAAAGAAGATAGATCTACAATGAATGCTACCTTCTCACTTACAGATGGAGATCTTAAAGATGCCTTTGACGCTATGTGGAAAGAAGCAGGTATAAACGGTCTTAATGGTCACAGAAGTGTAGGAGGTTATAGAGCATCTATGTATAATGCACTATCTATGGACAGTGTAGGTGTACTAGTAGACGTAATGAGCGAGCTAGAAAGAAAAGCATAATTTTAAAAAAACGCATACAACACTATATACTATGAAAGTATTAGCAAACGACGGAATATCACAAACAGGAGTTGACGCGCTTACGGCAGGAGGCTTTGAGGTAATTACTACAAACGTAGCTCAAGATCAACTTGAAAATTATATTAATACAAATCAAATAGACGTTATACTTGTACGTAGTGCAACCACAGTACGTAAAGAGTTAATAGACGCTTGCCCATCTCTGAAAATCATAGGCCGTGGTGGTGTAGGTATGGATAATATAGATGTACAATATGCACGTGATAAAGGACTTCACGTGATTAATACACCGGCAGCATCTTCGGCATCTGTTGCAGAGCTTGTATTTGCTCACCTTTACAATGGTGTACGTTTCCTGTTTGACTCAAACCGAAATATGCCTTTAGATGGTGACACTAAATTTAAAGGATTAAAGAAAGCTTACGCGAAAGGAACCGAGCTACGTGGTAAAACACTTGGGGTTATCGGTTTTGGACGTATAGGTCAAGAAACTGCAAAAATAGCATTAGGTGTAGGGATGAAAGTAATCTTTCACGACCCATTTACAGAAGAGGCTACTGTTGAAGTTCCTTTCTTTGATGGACAGTCAGTTTCATTTACAATAAAATCTTCTTCAAAAGAAGAGGTGCTAAAATCTGCAGATTTTGTGACCCTTCACGTACCTGCACAAAAGGATTACGTAATAGGTAAGCCAGAGTTTGAGCTTATGAAAGATGGTGCAGCAATCGTAAATGCAGCACGTGGTGGAGTTATTGATGAAGTTGCTCTTATCGCAGCCTTAGACAGTGGTAAGTTATCATTTGCAGGTCTAGACGTTTTTGAAAACGAACCTACTCCAGCCGTACAAGTACTTATGAATCCTAAAGTAAGCCTTACACCACACATAGGTGCGGCAACTGGTGGAGCTCAAGATCGCATAGGTACAGAGCTAGCAGACCAGATTATGAGTATTTTAAAATAATGCAACGAGATCAAACATTTGATTTCTAACTTAACATTATTTGCTTTTTATCGATAATATCAATCAAAACACCCTTTTGGGTGTTTTTTTTATACTTGTTTGTTAAACCAGTTATATTAATTCGTAAATTGAAATCTCACAATTAAAACTAAAAATAATATGTCAGGATTACTAGATCTACTTAATGGACCAATAGGAAAAACGCTCATCCAAGGAGCTAGCGCAAAAGCTGGACAATCTGAAGGAGATACTGCAAACGTATTAAGTATGGCCTTGCCAGTACTTATGGGTGCAATGAAAAAAAATGTACAAACTCCAGAAGGTGCTGCTGGATTAATGGGTGCATTAAGTGGTAAACACAGTGGTGGTATTCTTGACCAACTAGGAGATCTTATGGGTAACGGAGGACCTAGCGATGACGTGTTACAAGATGGTGCAGGTATTTTAGGTCACTTACTAGGTGGTAACCAACCACAAGTAGAAAATGCATTAAGTAGTAAAACAGGTATGGATGCTGGATCTATAGCACAAATACTTAAAGTTGCTGCTCCAGTACTTATGGGTGTGTTAGGAAAACAAACACAACAAAATAACGTAAGTGATGGTAATGGGATGAACGCACTTCTAGGAAGTATGCTAGGAGGACAACCACAAGAAAACCAAAGCCTTATTACAACACTACTAGACTCAGACGGAGATGGAAGCATCCTTGATGATGTAGCTGGTATGGTATTAGGAAGCAGTAAAGGAAAAGGTGGTATAGGAGGAATGCTAGGTGGTCTTTTTGGAAAATAAGACTCAAACTACTTTTCAATACATTACAAAGGGTACCATACGGTACCCTTTTTTTAGTTACCTCATTGTAAAGGCCATTTTACTCAATGGTACTTTAAGCCTGTACAATCTATAAGTAGTTTTATGGTGTACAATTAGTCAAGGCGTTAAGAACTTACTAATTACAACAAAGATTATATGTAAAACCATTAACTTTAGTATTATGAAAAACCTTTTCTACACATTACTGCTTGCCGGAATAATAATAGGATGCGCCAGCACCTCAAAAAAACAAGACATTACAAATAGCTCAGAGACTATATCTGACACGGTACGCATCGCAAACGATAGTCTTGAATACGAAATTATAATCATAGAACCAGGCTTTAATCAGTGGCTAGCCACACAACCACCTAGAGGTTATTATGAACAGTTCTGGCTAGAGAATAGAAACATATTTTATGTCACAGAGTATAACAACCGTGTGATAAACACCATCCAGTATGACCCTAATCTTTACTTACAACAAATAGACTACCAGCGTGGAGTAGATTATGGATATGAAGTAAACTACTTGTTGTACAACTGGTTTGAATATTTTCAACAACGTAACAACCAGAAACTACGATAATCGTATTTTTGCAGCGCTATGGAAAACTTTAAAACGCGCTGGGAAATCACAAAAAACTGGCAATTTATTCACGTTATACTGGGATTAATTGCCACTTTCATTTCGGCATTTTTGCTTGCAAAAGCTATTATTTCAAAATTTATAGAAGCAACTTCTATTACCTATCTAGTGCTTCTCTCGCTAGGTACACTCCTACTCGCCCTCCTTATCATTAAATTTACCCTGTGGTTATTTACAAAATTATATGACAGATGGGGCGTTAAGTATAGATGGGAGCTTATTGCAATTTTTCTTGCATTTGCCGTAACTGGCTCAACAGCAGGTAGGTTATCAAACCCTTTAATGGAAATTATAGGATTAGATAAAGATCTCACTAGTGGATGGATTTATTGGCCTGTTAGAATCTTGTTAATTTTCCCCATATATCAAGTGTTATTAGTGATATTTGGTTGGTTATTCGGTCAGTACACATTCTTTAAGGCATTTGCCATAAAAATGGTTTCAAGAATGGGATTAGGCTTTATATTTACAAAATAGATTTTGAAAGAACAGAGACCACATAATTTACAACGCGCAGCTGCATTTCTTATAATGCTTGCTTTTCTATTACCTGCGCTTGTCTCTTTCTTGCACAGTACAGAAAACCACACACATTACGACACCTGTTCATTTGGTAATAAAACTCACGTACACGAGAAGAAGCTAGATTGTGATCTAGGAGATCTTCATATTGTAAAAGAAGGAGTTTACGCTTTCGCGAAAGCGTACCAAACAGCTACAATTTTAATTAAAAAAAGTAATGATGTACAGTTAAGTACATCATACACAACCACAGTCATAACATCTTCAGACCGTGGACCACCGTCTTGCTAGTCATTGAATTTTATTCAATAATTAGCAAAACAATTTATATGAAATTTTATTTATGGCTTAGCATTGCCTTGCTGAGCATTACAGCTACTGCACAAGAGTGCACTTATACGCTATCTGGATACATTATAGACTTACACGATAATGAAGTGCTTAAAGAAGCAACCATTATTATAGTAGGCTCTGAGCGATCTGTGACAACAGATGCACAAGGAAAATATATATTTACAAATCTTTGTGAGGACCTGTATACACTACAGGTTTCTCATCCTTCGTGTGAGACACAGCTTGTAAAAGTAACTGTAAGCGGTAATACAACTCGTACTATTAATATGGAGCATCACCTAGAGTCTCTAGGCGATGTAGAGGTTGTTGCACACGCTCATAAAAGTAAAAGCCGTACAGCGACAGAGAGTGTGGTAGACCACAACATCTTAGAAAATAATAGCGCAGCATCACTAGGTGATGCGCTTAAAAACCTAAGTGGTGTTACCTCATTAAACACGGGAAACTCTGTTGTAAAACCTGTAATACAGGGGCTACACTCAAGCAGAGTAGTACTTATTACAGAAGGCACGCGCTTGCAAGATCAAGAATGGGGTGTAGAACACGCACCTAATATAGATGTAAATGCGGCTGGTGAAGTCACAGTTATTAAAGGAGCAGCAGGATTGCAATATGGTGGTGATGCTATAGGAGGCACCATTATCATAGAGCCAGAGCAGGTACCTGTAAAGGATACCCTTTTTGGAAGAACAATTATAACCGGAGCGACCAATGGTCGTGGAGGTTCTCTGACTACTTCTTTAATAAAATCATATAATAACGGCTGGTATGGCGGCATAAATGGAACTTTAAAACGCTTTGGGGATTTTGAAGCGCCAGATTATGTACTAAGTAACACAGCTCTGTATGAGAGAGACCTTTCTGTACGTATAGGAGTTAATAAATATCGTTACGGTGTAGAGGCTAGCTACTCGATTTTTGACAAAGAATCTGGTATTTTACGCTCATCGCACGTAGGTAATGCTGCAGATCTCTCGGTTGCTATAAACAGCCAAGAGCCCTTTGTAGTGGAGCCATTTACGTATGATATTAATGCCCCTAGACAGGAAGTAACACATCAGATTGCAAAGCTAAAGTCATTTTATCGCTTTGATAACTTTGGAAAGTTAAGTGCCCAGGTAGATTACCAGCGCAATAACAGACTAGAGTTTGATATACGTCGTGACAGCGATGACTTGAGACCATCTATTGATCTACAACTTGAAACTATAGGAGGAAAAATAGATTTTGACTACACTGCAGATAATACCATTACCGCAAAGGTGGGTATTTCTGGAAGGTACCAAGATCACTTTCCCGATCCCGCTACCGGAGTAAGAAGACTAATACCAGATTACCAAGGTTATGACTTTGGTATCTATGCGTTAGGTTCTAAAGACTTTGGAAAGTGGACTATAGAGGCAGGTGCAAGATATGATTACAACCGCATCAATGCAGAGAAGTTTTACATCACTAGCCTCTGGGAAGCCAGGGAATATGATGTAAACTTTGCTCAGTTTGTTGTTGAAGAATTTGAAAATCAAATATTTGTAAAACCAGAATTTGAGTATCACAATTTCTCGGCAACAGCAGGAGCCTCTTATGAGGTAAATGATGCGACTACGGTTTCCTTAAACTATGCACTAGCATCACGCTCGCCTAATGTATCAGAATTATTTTCTGATGGATTACACCAGAGTGCTGCCCGTCTAGAGCTAGGTGACCTAAGTTTTAATCAAGAAGTCGCAAATAAAATTTCATTAAATTTTACAAGATCTACAGACACTTGGAGTTTTACTATTGCTCCGTTTGCAAACTTTATAGAGGATTTTATCCTTATAGAGCCTACAGGCGTACAGCAAACGTTAAGAGGTAGTTTTCCTGTATGGGAGTATAGACAGACACAAGCTAGACTGTTAGGTTTTGACATAGATAACAACGTTCAAGTAACAGATCGTTTTGAATTTTCTAACCAGTTTTCACTAGTAAAAGGAAAGGATGTAACCTTTGACAGAGCTTTAATTAATGTGCCTTCGGCGAGTACGCGTAACGCTGTTACGTATACCATCCCGTCTGTAAATAACTTGAAGCTGTCACTTGAGAGTAACTATGTTTTTCGTCAAAATGAGTTTCCAGACACAAACTTTGACGTTTTTCTACCTGAGACTAACACAACAGAGTTAGTAGATATAAGCACACCTCCCGATGCGTATCATCTTATCAACTTTAGAAGCTCTATTGATTTTGTAATAAATGATAAGAGCAATCTTAACGTAGGTCTTATGGTAAACAATCTATTTGACACCTCTTACAGGGAGTACTTAAATCGCCAGCGCTATTTTGCAGACGATCTAGGTAGAAATGTTTTATTACAACTTAAAATTAATTATTAAAATCACGCTTTCGCGAAAGCGTAATAACACACAAACAATGAAAAACTTTAGAAATTACACACTTATCGCCCTTACTGCCATTAGCCTTGCAGCTTGTTCTAGTGATGATGACGGAGATACTCCAGAAATAATCAATGAAGAAGAAGTAATCACAACGGTATCACTTACGCTACAATCTGGAGCAGAAACTATTGTTCTTACCTCACAAGATCTTGATGGAGATGGTCCTAACGCACCTACAATTACAGTCTCAGGCAACTTAGATGTAAGCACTGTTTATAATGGTACTGTAGAGTTTCTTAACGAGACAGAAAGCCCTGCCGAAGATATTACAGAAGAGGTAGAAGAAGAGGCAGATGAGCACCAAGTATTTTATACGCCAAGTGCCGGAGTAGATGCAGCGATAGCATACGGTAACTTTGATAGTGATAACAACCCACTGGGAACAGTTATCACACTTACTACTGGAGCAACTGCTGGTGATGGTACACTTACTGTAACTTTACGTCACGAGCCTACAAAACCTAACGATGGAACGTTAAGTGATGCTGGTGGTGAAACAGATATTCAAGTTACTTTTCCTGTTACTGTTGAGTAATGTAAAGTAAGTA
>JAHDEV010000090.1 GCA_020628615.1 Dokdonia sp. | reverse complement strand
CTACCGTTGCAATACCTGTAGAGTTTCCTACTACAAGGATTACCTTTTCTTTAGTAGCTTGGTCGTGTGCACTACCTGCAACAACAGCAACATCACCATCTATAGATATATCTAGATCATCTACATCAAGACCAAGGTCACTAATAGTTTCTGCCATATTGCTTGCAGCCTTTGCATTTTCCATTGCAATCTTTTCTTCTGCAACTGCTGCTGCTTCTGCTGCCTCTTCTTCTTCTGTTTTTCCTATCCCGAATACTTTTGCTCCGGCGTTTTTAATAAATGAAAATAATCCCATAATTATAATTTTTAGTTAGTGTTTTTATTGCGTAGTCAATTTACAAAAAAGTAGGTGTTTATACGGTATTGTTAAGAGGAGTTTGGCAATAATAATCTTCTAGTACATTAGTCTCCATTTTTATGCATTATATCTATACTAAAGAGGTTATGTTAAAACAGAAAACCCTTACGCTAAGTAACACTTAGGTAAGGGTTTTCCAACTAAATAACCAACCAAAAAATCTTTATGCGTCACACTGTGGTTGTACAGTGATCCTTTTTATTTTAGCGCTTTTGCTTTTTTCGCCTTGAGCGCTTCTATTTCTTTTTTAATTTCTGAAGTCTTCTTACGTAACTTAGGTAAGGTTTTAGACTTCCCATCTTCTGAGGTTCTAAACTCTATATATCCTCTACCTCTAAACTGATAGGTAGTACCTGTAGTTACTTGATATAACTCTATGGTCTCGTCATCTATAACGGTAAGGTCAAAGAACTCATTGTCTGGAAAATTATAATCTAGTGTTAAAGTTTTCTGGTAAAAATCACCAGGCACATCATCTACATCATAAATTCCATCATAATCCCAATATATATTATTTACTGGTGTGCCATTACCATCTTCAGAGCTTCTAAAGTTTCCAGAAACCCCTGCTGGTAAAAACTGTAAGTAGTTTTCATTATCAAAAGGATTGATCTCACCTTCTTGACTTGTATATATTTTTTCCCAAGCCTCAAACTCTTGTAAGAAGTAGTGTATATTATTGTAAAACACTAAGTCATAGTCAAAGGTGTTGCGCTGGTAACCTACCAGTATATATCTCGCTCCTGTAGATGGGTGATATAACTCTATCTCATTACCTGATAACTGGCGTACGTCAAAGGTATAATCTCCATCTAGATCGTGATAAGCATCTAGCTCAAAACCAAAGGTATCATAGCTACCTACATCTATCCCAAACCCGGCTCCATTGTACCCTAAACCAGAAAGGTTGTTATTTGCAAAAATATTTCCTCCTCTAAAAGAGACTGTAAATGCCTTTTGTAAAAATGGTACAACTATGTTTCCAGATGAGGCATCTATATCTACATACCAGATCTCATAATCTGTTAATACTTGATTAAGTGTAGGTCCATTATTAACCTCTACATATGGATCTACTTCTACAATCGCCTCTGTATAACACGAAGTAAACAACACGGCGACAAGCGCTACTGCAATAAAATGTTTGATCGTTTTCATACTGTTTGTTTTTGGATTCCCTTAACAGTATTCAAACCACGTGCCAAAAATTCAATTAACTCAAAATCAGATACTTAAATATATTATGTTACTAGATAATTTCAAAGAGTTTCCCAGGGAGAGGCCTTATTACTCCTTTTAATTCCATTTGTAATAAGATGCTTGCAATTTTGTAAGTAGGCAATTTACAATTGAGTGCGATGATATCCATAAGCTCTTTGCCATTGTCTTTTAAGAAGCGCCATACCAGTTTTTCTTCGTCTGTAAGTTCTACAAAAAGTTGTTTTTGGATCACGGGAGCTTGTTCTTGCTCTAGTTTCCAGCCCAGTATATAAATAAGATCTGCAGCACTCGTCATAAGGTTTGCACGTTGCTGTTTTATGAGATTATTGCATCCCAAGCTTTGCTTATCGTCTGCCCTGCCTGGTACTGCAAACACGTCTCGATTATATCCATTTGCAAAATCTGCGGTTACAAGAGAGCCTCCCTTCTCTGCAGATTCAATAACGATAGTAGCCTCAGACAGCCCAGCGATAATACGGTTGCGCTGTAAGAAGTTAGTATGTACAAAACTGCTCTTACTCCAAAAATCTGTAACAAAACCACCGTTTGCCTCCACATCGTTCATATACTTTGCGTGCACCTTTGGGTAAATTTGATTAAGCCCGTGAGCCAGTACACCTACATTTTGCAAGCCGTGCTCAATACAGGCTTTATGTGTGGTAATATCTACCCCATAAGCAAAGCCAGAGATAATAAGCGGATTTAAGGGAGCCAAATCTTTAATGAGCTTTTTTATAAAATGCTCTCCATAGGTGGTAATCTTTCTAGTACCTACAATGCTTATAATTCTTCTATTATTCCAGTTTATGTTTCCTCTAGAAAATAGCAGCACGGGTCCATCTAGACAGTGTTTAAGACGTTGTGGGTATTGCTCATCTGTAAATGCACAAACGTGTATGTTGTTTTCTTGTATAAATTTTAATTCCGCTTTCGCGAAAGCGTGATACTCCTCATCACCAAAAGCTTTAAGTTTATGCTCACCTATACCGTCTATTTTAAGTAGCGTACTTTTTTTCTGTTCTAAAACCACCGTAGCCGAACCAAAGTGCTGAAGCAGTTTTTTTATAGAACCATCACCCAGATTTGGGGTGTATTGTAAGGTAAGAAGTGCGAGTAATTCTTTTTCTGTCATTAATGCTTGAAATTGAGGCTACTAAGTAACAACTATTATATCTGTTAATAAAATATATCTCGCCTTGTTGCGTGACTAGACATTTTGACTATTTTTGAGTTATGCAGTTAGACCAATACATAAGTGACCTTTTATACAGATATGAGTGTGTAATTTTACCAGGTTTTGGGGCTTTTTTGACTCAAATCCAAAGTGCGCAAATACACGCCACTACGCACGCTTTTTATCCACCTAAAAAGAAATTGTCATTTAATGCACAACTTACAGACAGTGATGGTTTACTGGCAAATTATATTGCAAAGACAGAGATGATACCTCATAGTGAGGCTAGTAATCGCATTAAAACATATGTACGCTTTCTTTATGACAACCTGCATAAGGGAGAGTCACAAACGCTTACAAACATAGGTACACTATCTCTAGACACAGAGAGTAGATTACAGTTTGAGCCATCATATCACCTCAACTACCTTACAGATTCTTTTGGTCTATCTTCTTTTACCTCGCCAGAGATTATGCGAGAAGTTTATAAAGAAGAAGTTACTGCACTTGAGGAGACAACTCCTATTGCTTTTACACCAGAACGTAAGGCAAGTAACTCTTGGCTTAAGTATGCAGCAGCAGCAGTTATTGCTTTTGGACTACTAGGAGCAGCCGGGTTTAATTATGTACAAGATGTAAAAGAACATAATTATGTGGCACAAGAGCAAGCAAGAGAGCAACTAGAAGATAAGATACAAGAAGCGACATTTGTTATCCCTAATCCTCTACCAGCTATACAATTATCACTTACAAAGCCTGCAGGTAATTATCACATTGTAGCAGGCGCTTTCCGTATGGAAGAAAATGCACAAAAGCGTGTAGACCAGCTTACAGAAAAAGGATATAAAGCTCGTACCATAGGGACTAACAAGTATGGACTGCATCAAGTAGTGTACGGAAGCTTTACAGACTCTCAAGAAGCACTTTCAGAACTTAGAGCCATACGCAAGACAGATAATCAAGATGCTTGGTTACTTGTACAAAGTATCGATTAATACTCTTTATACATTTTACTGTTTCCCTTTTCTACTTTGGTGTACCTTTGCGCCAAAATTGAATATCTATGGATTCACGCACACCAAGCGACTCAAAAACAATACTTACAGATCTTGTACTGCCAAGTGAGACTAACCCACTGGGTAATCTTTTTGGAGGTGAGCTACTTGCTCGTATGGATAGAGCAGCTAGTATTGCTGCAAGACGTCACTCACGTCGTATCGTTGTTACAGCATCTGTAAATCACGTAGCTTTTAATAGAATGATTGCTCTAGGGAGCGTTGTTACTGTAGAAGCAAAGATTTCTAGAGCATTTAAAACATCTATGGAAGTCATTATAGATGTATGGATAGAAGATCGCGAGAGCGGCCTTAAAACACAAGCAAACGAAGCGATTTACACCTTTGTAGCAGTAGATGAGCAAGGGCAACCTGTACCAGTACCTCAAGTTGTACCAGAATCTGATCTTGAGAAACAGCGCTATGATGCAGCCTTACGCCGTAAACAATTATCACTGGTGCTTGCAGGCAAGATGAAACCTGCAGAAGCAACAGAGCTCAAAGCATTATTTATATAACATAAAAAAGCCTCCATAACGGAGGCTTTTTTTATTTGTATCTATGGGCTATTACCACTTTTCTATTTCTTCTTTAATAGCCTCTTTTGTTTTTCCTGTTTTTTCTTGAATACGGCCTAGAACCTCATCCATCTTTCCATCTGCAAAGGTCTCATCATTATCAAAATGCTTACCGTACTTCTGTTTGAAATCTCCTTTTACTTGATTCCATTTTCCTTCTAATTCTGTCGAGTTCATAATCTTTCTTTTTAAGTTCACCACTAATTTACTCACAATGAGATGTCTATTGTAATAAGAGTGTATTAAAAAGTGTTATGGTTGTGCTAAAGTTTGCAAGCCCAGGACACTAAAATTTAATCCCTGTTCTTAACCTAATAGGGTGTGATAACACGTAGCTCACTGCAGGCGCAGCATTATTTTGATATACGGGTGCCACAAACTGAATACCTGCATCCCACTCTGGTGTAAATTGCACATCTACTCCCATAGTAGGTGCAAACTCTGTAAACATAAGCTCGCTGGTGTCAAGCCCTCTCACTACTTGCCCTTGTATGCCCAGGTATGCACTTATACCCTTTGTGACTTGATATCTAAAAATAAGAGGAAGCTCGACCACCTCGTCATTACCTACACGTGATCTCGATATCCCACCCTGTAGGCTAGACTTAAAACCTAAAGATGTACCCACAAGTAGCGCGCGTGTTTGATCATAAAATTCTTTATTGGGTTCTCCTACATTACTAGGTATCGCTCCTATCGAGTTTAGAGAAAAACGAGGTTCTGCCTTGATTTTGGTGTTTTGGGCACTAACAATTGAAACTAATAAAATAAAGAGCAAGAGGCTGAGATGTTTCATAGCCTTAAATTTAAAACTTATGTAACATCCTTATGTTAAGCTTATTACAAAAAATATAAGTGAAATGCCAAATGATATTTAGAAGTGCGCTTTCGCGAAAGCGTAAACCAGCAGCTATCGTCTACTTATCCACTGTGTAGGGTTGAGCTTGGTCTGGTTTTTACTTACCCTAAATTTGAGAATGCTCTTGCCCGTAAATGCATTACGAGAGACCTCACCTAGTGGCTGTTTTAGAGTTACTTTTTGACCCAGTTTTACTTTAATGTTTTTAAGATTAAAATAGGTGGTAAGATAATCACCGTGCCTTATGATGATAGCAATGTTTGCTCCCTTTGCGTCTTGTATAGAAGTAACTTCTCCTTCAAAGATGGCTCTTACGGTAGCATTTTCTGTGGTTTCTATATCTATACCACTGTTACTTAAAGTAATCCCGGGTAAGGTAGGGTGTGCAGACTTACCGTAAGGTCTTACCACGCGGCCACGCTCTACTGGCCATATGAGTCTACCTTTATTACTAGAAAACTCTTTTGCAAGCGTAACCTCTGCTGGTGTGAGTGCAAATGTCTTACTGCTTGTAGATTTACCTGCTTTTTTATTACTGGCAGCAATAGCATCTGCAATGAGCTTATCTATCTGTCTATCTATGCGATCTGCCTCTTGTTGTTTCTTTTTAATTTGTGCGACATAGGTACTAGACTCTTTACGTATTTCTTTTATGAGAAGGTCTTGGCGTTGCTTTTCTTTATCTAGTTCCTTTTTTGCCGTTCTATTTTCGGCAATGAGGGTTTCTTTGTCTGCTTTTTGCTTAACTAGTTTTTTATTAGTCTCTTGTATAAGTATTGTGCGCTCCTTGATTTGCTCACCTTGCTTCTTGCGGTAGTTTGCATACTGCTTCATATACTGCACACGCTTGTAAGCTTGCTTAAAATCTTCACTAGAGAGTAAAAACATCACCTTGCTTTGCCCACTCTTACTCTTATACGACTTGCGTATCATCTCACCATAATCTTCTTTTAATATAGCGAGCTCCTTACGGAGGTTTTCCATCTTTACGAGATTTTCATTAATCTCCCGTGATAGTAAATTGGCCTGGCTATTTGTAACCCGTATGAGATCTGAGCGTAGTCTTATCTGGGTGTCCAGATCTTCTACTTGGGTGAGGATAGATATTTCTTTTTTCTTATTTGTTTCGCGTAAGCGTTGCAACTGTCGCATTTCTCTTTTAAGAGCCTCACGACGCTGTTCTAGCTGCTTTTGCTTTGCAGACTGCCCCAAAGTGGCTTGCGTAGCAAAGAGCATCATAAAAACACTCAGAAGAGCTATATATATGCGCCTATCTCTTTGCATCTAGCTTTATTTCTTCATATCCAGAAGGAATACTAAACGGCATACGCACCTCTCCATCTAGATCTATATCACGAAACTCGATTTGTACCTGTGACTGGTTGCGACCATCATCTGCAAGAATATCTAGCGAAAATGGGAAGGTCTTACCTCCTATCTGTTTGTAATTTCCATATGCGATATCTAAAGTCCCGTTACCATCTGTTTGCTCTATGCGCTGTTCTTGCGTGACAAAATTTTGAGTAGCAATCCCAAAGAAGATGAGTGCCTCCTTGAGTTGCTTTTTTGGTGTGACCTCATAACCCGTTTGCGTTTCTTTAAAGGTATACTTTCCCTCTCTTAGGTCATAAACAGTTTGTCCCGTAAGCAATCGCTGTAACTGATAAAAATCTATATCTACTCCTAAGTACTGACTAAGAAATGTAAAGTCTCCATCAAAATATTGATTATTGAGCTTATCGTAAAATTGCACCTTTTGTGGTGTAATCAAGGCGCGAGCACCAGAAAAACCAATGAGTGACGCGTTTAGCCAGATTTTTTTGTCTTTTTCTATACGTATCGTAAGTGTTACTGTAGGCTTTGATCCTTTCTTATCTCTGTACTTTATCTTGGTACGGGCATCTAGCGTTTTATAAGTGAGTGCATTGTTGTAATACTCAGTAATAAGTCTTTTTGCAGAGACATCTTCGGCAGTGCTAGTACTCGCTGCTTTTTTTGCACCACAACTTGCGAGAGCAACTAATAAAATAATGTAAACGAGCTTTCTCATTATTATCCTTGCGCTTTTAATTGTTGTACTTTATTGTAGTATTTACTTGCTGTAGAAGCGTTACCGTCTCCTTTATGTGCATCGCCCAGTTGCTGGTAAAAATCTATTTCCATCTTTACATCATCTATCACATAATCTACGCCTAGCTCAAGTTGATCTATAGCTGCTTTAAATTTACCTTGATTATTAAGCGCGACTCCATACGTAAGGTATAATAGTGGCTGTGATGGATAAAGGTCTAGCGCATTTGCAGCAATCTCTTCGGCATCTTTAAAGCTTCCAGAGTCTAGAAGTAATAGACTTGTGTTTTTAATAAGCTCAAGATTTTCTGGATCACTCTGTAACGCTTTTTTTAGGTATGGAAGTGCTTTGCTCTTTGTTCCTTTCTTTATGTAATAGGAAGCCAGCTCTTGATAGATGTTAGAATCTCCCACCTGTGTGTCAAAAACTGCAATGGCTTTTTCTAACTGCGGTTCATATTGTGGGTTACCGTTTACAAATAGCACAAAGTCATTAAGCACGCGATGCTTTGCTGCGGCACTCATACGAGTACTTTCCAGTACTTTTTGCATAGAGCTTATGGCCTCGTCTATTTTATTATCATTGAGATTAAACTTATACAGAGCTAGGTGTACCTCATCTGCATAAGGGTTTACCTTTTGAAGTTCTAGAGCAGTTTCATAAGCTTTTTGCGTATTTCCTTGCTCGCTATAAAGCAATATGAGTTTAAGATACTCTGCTTCACTTTTAGGGTTTGAGGCTATATTTTTCTCTATAGCTTTTACCTGCCTAGATGTATCTCCAGAGAGTAGATACAATCTGTTTTTTAACCTATCACGATATATATCTGTACCTATTTCTTCATCAAGCTCATCTATAAGATCTAGCGCCTCGTTATATCTTTTTGTGCTTGTATAGATACGTGCTAGATCTTCTTTATACTGCACGTCAAAATTAATGAGATTTTTTACAGTAGTTTCTGCTGCATCATAATCTCGCTGCTGGAAGTAGACTTCATATAATGCTTCTAGTACATCTTCATTATTTGGCTCGAGTTCTAAAAATTTATTAAAATCTAAAGCAGCCTCATCATACTTTTTTAAGAAAACGTGATTTTTACCTCGCTCAAAATATAAAATAGGATGACTAGATGGTGACATTGAGATACACTTGTTAAGCTCCATAATGGCACGCTCATAATTCTCAATTCCCTTTTGTTTTAATGCTTCAAAAAAAGATGTCTGAAAATCGTCTGAAACATTACCTAGGTCATCTACATTCTCATCTGCAAAGGGATTTGCTTCTTTTAAGAATTGCCCATACGCACGATCCTTTACTAGTGTAAAAGCGATCGTGAGTATGAGTATGTAGATTCCTTTTTTCATTAAATATGATTATATAAAACTTATTTCATCACCGTGTAGTCCCCTAGACTTACACGTGTGTGCTCTCCGTTATATTGTACTTTATTACCTATCATCGCTTCTGTCCACTGTGCGTTTTTTATAACACTATCTTGCTGGATTAAGCTGTGACTTATGGTACTATCTTCAATAGTTGTGCCAGCTCCTATCGCAACACCTGGACCTATGGTACAATTTTTAAGAACTACGTTTTCACCTATAAAACAAGGCTCAATAATCGTTGAATTCTCATTTACAACAGAGTCTGCTATGAGTTGCTCTTCCTTCTCATCGTGTAAGAACTGTAACATCTTAGAATTAGTATCTATGGCAACCTCTTTATTACCACAATCCATCCACTCATCTACGGTTCCAGTTTTGAAAATACGCCCTTCTGCCATCATTTTCTTAATACCATCGTTAATCTGGTACTCACCTCCATTCATAAGGTTTTCATCAAGTACTTCTTGAAGCTTCTCTTTAAGAACGGCTACATCCTTAAAATAATATATACCTATCACCGCTTGGTCAGACACAAAAGTTTCTGGCTTCTCTACAAGCTCTACAATCTCATCTTTCTCATTAAGTTTTACAACTCCGTAAGCCTCAGGGTTAGGTACTTTCTTAGTCCAGATTACACTATCTGCCTCAGGATCTAGCTCCAAATCTGCACGTATAAGTGCATCTGCATAAGCTATTACCGCTGGACCACTTAAAGAAGGCTCTGCACTCATAATAGCGTGACCAGTTCCTAATGGCGCTCCCTGACGATAAATAGATGCCTTTGCTCCAAGACTCTCTGCAAGCTCTTCAAGTTGTGCAATTACAGCATCACCAAAAAATGTAGGGTCTCCTAGTACAAAAGCGATCTCGTCTATAGGTTGCTTTAAGATCTTTGCAATATCGCGCACAAGTCTGTGTACAATAGGCGCTCCCGCTACAGGAATTAATGGTTTTGGTATGGTTAAACTATGTGGTCGCAATCTAGAACCTAGACCGGCCATTGGTACTATTATTTTCATTTGCTTAAATTTTTCTATAATAAGGTTGCTATTATGTTGCTAGGTGTCATTTCTTATTTTACCCCAGTACTCCCAAAACCGCCTTCACCACGATCTGTACTTGAGAGTTCTGTCACTTCTTCCCATTGCCCTTGCTCGTGCTTTGCAATGACCATCTGGGCAATGCGTTCTCCATTTTCAATTGTAAACGGTTCATTAGATAGGTTTACTAGTATGACTCCCACTTCTCCTCTATAATCTGCATCTATCGTTCCAGGAGCGTTAAGCACGGTCACGCCCTTTTTTGCAGCTAGGCCACTACGTG
>JAHDEV010000089.1 GCA_020628615.1 Dokdonia sp. | reverse complement strand
AAAAAGGAGTATGGAGAGTTTAGATTTGTGCCATTGCTGGAGGATAAGAATTAAAAAATTATTTAATGCGAAGTTTTCTGTCTATTCTAATAATACTAGCTGGAGGGTTTTACATTGTGTTTTATGGATTTCCCCGTTTAATAACAGACTTTGTTTATTTCTCAAAAGAACCATCGAAAAACGGTTTTAAGATAATCTATGGTTTAATTCAGTTGTCAATAGCAGGGTATTTTGTTATTACTGAGTTTATGAGATTGAGAACCAAAAATTCCAAGTAAGAGTTAGGTTTTACATAGATTGTTCTAAAATGTGATATTTTTGTAAACTATGGAATTCTCTTCAAAACTTCTTGAAAACGCAGTCTATGAGATGTCTCAACTCCCAGGAGTTGGTAAGCGCACAGCCCTACGACTTGTGCTGCATTTATTAAGGCAGCCAGAGAGCCAGACGCACCATCTTACTGAGGCGCTTAACACAATGCGAGACACCATCAAGTTTTGTAAAAAGTGCCATAATATATCTGATGTAGAGTTATGCGAGATTTGTTCTAACCCTAATAGAGATGCCTCATTAGTTTGTGTGGTAGAAGATGTGAGAGATGTGATGGCCATTGAGAATACAAGCCAGTATCGTGGTTTGTACCACGTGCTGGGCGGAAAGATTAGTCCGCTGGATGGTGTAGGTCCACAAGATCTTAATATTTACTCCCTCATAGACAAGGCAAAAAGCGGAGAAGTAAAGGAGGTGATATTTGCATTGAGCTCCACAATGGAAGGGGATACCACAAACTTTTATATTTATAGACAACTGGAGGCCTATGATATTAAGACCTCTACCATTGCCCGCGGTATTTCTGTAGGTGATGAGCTTGAGTATGCAGATGAGGTTACCCTAGGAAGAAGTATCTTACATCGCATACCTTTCGAAAATTCCTTAAAGAGTTAGAAAGTTTATAGAATACTCACTTTAAAAAATCCTGCTTGCAATTATCTATTGTCATTGTAAACTATAATGTAAAAGACTATCTACATCTCTGTTTAGATAGTGTTACTGCTAGTATACAAAATCTAGATGCAGAGATTATAGTCGTAGATAATGCGTCAATAGATGGTAGTGCAGCAATGGTAAAAGAACTTTTTCCTCAAGTTATTCTCATCGCAAATAAAGATAATGTAGGTTTTTCAAAAGCAAATAATCAAGGTGTAGCTGTAGCTCAAGGCGAGTATGTCTGTATTCTCAATCCAGATACGGTAGTGGGTGAAAACACGTTTAATGATGTGTACGCTTTCGCGAAAGCGCAACAAAAACCAGGTGTCATAGGAGTACAGCTAGTAGACGGAACAGGTGAATTTTTACCAGAAAGTAAGAGAAACGTCCCTACACTTAAAGTATCGCTCAATAAGATGATAGGTGATGCTAGACATTATTATGCTTCACACCTTAAAAATGATCAAACTGGAAAAGTAGCCGTACTTGTAGGCGCTTTTATGTTTATGCCTCGTGCAGTTTATACAGAAGTAGGTGGTTTTGACGAGCGTTATTTTATGTATGGTGAAGATATAGACCTATCGTATACCGTATTACAAGCGGGTTATACAAATTATTATCTAGGTAGTACCGCGATCATACACTTTAAGGGAGAAAGTACTGTAAAAGATAAACGTTACAGAAAGCGTTTTTATGGAGCAATGCAGCTGTTTTATGATAAGCATTTGTATAAAAATATATTTCAAAAAATGTTTGTGAGTCTTGGTTTAGCGCTAGCAAAAACCAAGTCTTGGGTCACTCACTTTAGAGACCAGCGAATCATAAAAGATCATCAAGAGATTAAGGAGTACCTACTGCTGTCTGATAATGATACGCTAGCAAGCCTAATAGCCCAAAATGTCACAAAAACAGTAGTAACCCAAAACGAGCTAACTGCTGTAAAGAGTGGTCAAGAAATCCTCTTTGATGCCCAGTATGCGGGCTATGATAAAATAATTAAGGAAATTATAACACACTCCAGTAGTGGTGTTTCATACAAACTAATACCTAAAAAGAGTACTTTTGCGATAGGCAGTAATAGTAGTGAAGGAAGAGGCGAGATAATTACTTTTGAAACATAATAGTAATTTATTCTCACTATAAAACTGAATAAATTACTATTTTTGTAAAAACAACAATTGAAAACAGCTACATTTTACGAATATGGCAAGATTTGAATTAAAGCTACCAAAAATGGGAGAGAGTGTTGCAGAAGCAACGCTTACATCGTGGTTAAAAGAAGTAGGAGATGTCATAGAGGCAGACGAGCCTGTACTTGAGATCGCAACAGATAAGGTAGATAGTGAAGTGCCTAGTGAAGTAGACGGAGTACTAGTCGAAAAACTTTTTGATGTAGATGCTGTGATAGAGGTGGGGCAAACCATCGCTATTATAGAAACAGATGGTGAAGCGAGCGATGCAGCAACTACAGAAACCACAGAGCAAGAACCCGAAGATGAAGCCCCAGCAGCGGCAGCAGCGGTTGCTCAAACTGTAACAGCAGCTCAAGATGCGGTAGCAGCACCAGTAAGTACAGGTGATAGATTTTACTCACCGCTTGTGCGCAATATGGCAAAACAAGAAGGAATCTCTCAATCTGAACTTGACGCAATACAAGGTTCTGGTAAGGACGGTCGTGTAACTAAGGATGATATGGTATCATATCTTGCAAACCGCGGTACTCAACAAGCCGCTCCAGCAGCACAGACTGTTAAGGCGCAGCCAGCACAAAAAAGTGCACCGGTACAAAAAGCTGCACCAGTAAGTGTAAATGGTGAAGATGAGGTGATAGAGATGACTCGTATGGGTAAACTTATATCGCACCATATGGTGGCCTCTGTACAAACAAGTGCTCACGTACAATCATTTATTGAAGCAGACGTAACTAACATCTGGAACTGGCGTAAGAAGAATAAAGATGCCTTTGCAAAGAAGGAAGGTGAGAACCTTACATTTACTCCTATATTTATGGAGGCAGTAGCAAAAGCAATACGTGACTACCCGCTTATAAATATCTCTGTAGATGGTGATCGTATTATAAAGCGCAAAAACATAAACCTAGGTATGGCAGCAGCTTTACCAGACGGTAACCTTATTGTACCTGTTATAAAGAACGCAGACCAGCTCAACCTGGTAGGTATGGCAAAATCTGTAAATGATCTTGCTGGTAGAGCTCGTGATGGTAAATTAAAACCAGACGATACCGCTGGAGGAACCTATACAGTGACTAACGTAGGTACCTTTGGGTCTATAATGGGAACACCTATTATAAATCAGCCACAAGTTGCTATACTTGCTCTTGGAGCTATACGTAAAGTACCTGCAGTGATAGAAACTCCAGACGGAGATTTTATAGGTATACGTATGAAGATGTTCTTATCTCACTCTTATGATCACCGTGTGGTAAATGGAGCCCTAGGAGGTCAGTTTGTAAAGAGAGTAGCAGAGTACCTAGAAAACTTTGATGTAAATAGAGAGATCTAATAGTCTCTTATCTCGATAATAAAAAAAAGCGCAACCTGAGGTTGCGCTTTTTTTATAAGATTGCTTATCATTTTTTATTTTAAGGAGCTCCAGTCATAACTATTTATAAATGCATCTATATCTTCTATATCATAGCTCTTTTTACCTTTGTGCATAATAACGGGTAAACCTACTTTACCACCATTGTGGCCATCACTTTTGAGATGTTTAAACATAAAATCTGCTACTTTTTTATGTTTTGATACGACGAGAGTTCGGTATTTAAGGTGGTTGTCGTTTAAGTAATTAATAAGGACTTCACATTTGTCACAATTATCTTCTGTAAATACTGTAAACTCACTTGCTATAATAGGACGTATGTTTACATAAGCTTCGTCGTCTTCGCCTTTACGCTTGCTTATAGATTGTAGCTTGTTATTGTAATTAAATATCTTAGTGTAGGTAGGTGTGGCACCTCTTAGCGGTATTAACGTAATCATAAGTACCTTTTCATTAGGTGGTATTTTTTTTATAACCGGTCTATCTGCACTACGTCTAAAGCCTTCGCCTTGTACAATGAGAAAAGCTTCTTGTTCTTGATCTGTATTGTTTTGAGCATAAAGAAGCCAGCGCTTAGGCTGTTTTTCTTCTATGAGCTCTACATCTGGGGTGGAGGTGTTTTGCGCTTTCGCGAAAAAGACCATACTCACAGTAACTAATACGGTATATATAAGTTTTAATTTATTCATTGGTTTTGTGAAGTTTTAAGCTTTTGGCAACCGGATACTCAGATTCATAAAATTGAATGTATGTAGGTTGAGGTTTTGGGGAGTTATTACGTGATGATTTTTTAAAAAATCGAGCCTTTGAACCATTGAGGTTAATGGTGTACTTTTTATCTATATCTTCTTGTGAGCTTGTAAAGGAGATTGTTTTTCCTTTAAAAGTCCATTGCCCTTTTGCATACCAGTGCTCTTCTGGCTGACCCTTTAATTGTCTTGAGTTGTGGTATTCAAAAGTTCCATTTGGAGATAGTGTAAGTTGCCATTGCACAGGTAGGCTAGTCACTTCGGGGTTTGTGATGAGCGCTTTTCTGTAATCATTTGTATAGGTCCCTATTACATCTTGAGTAGTAAAGGCCGAGGTTTGGGCAAAGGAAACTTTCGCGAAAGCGAAAAAAATAACAACGAGACTTAAGTATTTTATATTCATAATAGAATGAAATCAAATCTTATACCAAGATAACATTTCTAGAATTTTTAATAGTTAGAGGTTTAAATATTGTAATTATAAACAAGTATTTTTGTGAAATGCAATTAAATATAACAAGACCCATTTGTTTTTTTGACCTTGAGACCACAGGTGTTAATGTCGCAAAAGATAGGATTGTAGAGATATCTATCCTTAAAGTTTTTCCTGATGGAAGAGAGGAGGAGTTTACAGAGCGTATAAATCCTACGGTGCCTATTCCAGCAGTAACGACCGCAGTACACGGTATAAGTGATGCAGATGTGGCAGACAAGCCCACCTTTGCAGAGCGAGCAAAGGAGATTTATGATATTATAAAAGACGCAGATCTTGCTGGTTTTAATTCAAACAGATTTGATATACCACTTCTGGTTGAGGAGCTATTGCGATCGGGCATAGACTTTGATATGAAAAATCGCAACGCTATAGACGTGCAAAATATTTTTCATAAAATGGAGCAGCGCACACTGGTTGCAGCATATAAGTTTTATTGTGATAAGGATCTGACTAATGCGCATAGCGCATCTGCAGATACGTGGGCTACCTATGAGGTTTTAAAATCTCAACTAGATAGATATGATGAGCTGGAGAATGATATGAAGTTTTTAGGCGATTTTAGTACACGTAAAAGAAATGCAGATTTTGCTGGTTTTATAGGGTATGATAAGGATGATGTAGAGATTTTTACATTTGGAAAACATAAGGGTAAGAAGGTAGAAGAAGTGCTAGAGAAGGAGCCAGGATATTTTGGGTGGATTCAAAATGCAGACTTCCCTTTATATACCAAAAAGGTACTTACAGCAATAAAACTACGTAAGCTTAATACTAAAGGATAATTTATGAAACTTATTTGTATAGGTCGCAATTATGCAAAGCACATAGAAGAACTTGAAAACGAAAGGCCAGAGCATCCGGTTGTTTTTTTGAAGCCAGATTCTTCTATATTGTTAAGTAAACACCCCTTTGTGATCCCACCATTTTCTAATGATGTGCATCACGAAGTTGAGGTGCTTGTTAAGATTAAAAAGATAGGAAAGCATATAGATGAAAAGTTTGCTGCTACCTATTATGATGAGATAGGTCTCGGTATAGATTTTACCGCGAGAGATTTACAAGCACAACTTAAGGAAAAAGGATTGCCTTGGGAAAAGGCAAAGGGATTTGATGGTGCTGCGGTTATAGGGACGCAATGGTTGCCAGTATCAGATTTTGAGAGTGTAGATGATATCTCATTTAGGCTAGAGTCTAATGGAGAGGTAGTACAGCAAGGTTCTACAAAGGAGATGCTCTGGAAAATTGATGCCTTAATAAGCTATGTCTCTCAATATTTTACACTAAAGATAGGAGACATTATATTTACAGGTACGCCGGCTGGTGTTGCACGTGTACAAGAAGACGATAAGTTAAAAGGATTTATAGGAGATACAGAGATGTTCTCAATAAACGTAAAGTAATATGTCAAGACATTATAATCTAGAAAAAGTAAGAGAGATCGCCGGTGGTGATGAAGATTTTGTGGCAGTCATTGTTTCAACTTTTTTACAAGAGATACCACCAGACCTAGAAGCTATGCAAAATGCTATTGAGAATGTAAACCATAAAATGGCATATCAATTTGCTCATAAAATGAAACCTAATTTAGATATGTTTGGTATAGATCTTTTAGACCAAATTAAGGCAATGGAGAAGTGGAGTGATACTAATAAGCCTACATCTGCCATACAGACTAAACTAGATGATATAACAAATACCCTTACTACGGTAATTGCAGAGCTACAAGAAGACTTCTAGATGAAAGCAGAAATAATTACAATAGGTGATGAGATACTCATAGGCCAGATTGTAGATACAAATAGTGCATACATAGCTTCTGCTCTTAATAAAATAGGGGTTTCTGTATATCAAATAACGTCTATACAAGATGATAATGCACATCTTTTAGAAGCTTTTGCAGCGGCACAAAGTCGTACAGACCTTGTCATAATCACAGGGGGACTAGGTCCTACTAAGGATGATATCACAAAGCATACGTTATGTGAGTATTTTAATGATGAGCTAGTGCTCAATCAGAGTGTTCTAGATCACGTTACATATTTATTTAAAGAGTATGTAAAAAAACCTATGCTTGAGGCAAATAAGACACAAGCCCTCGTACCTAGTAAGGCACAAATACTTGTAAATAAATTTGGTACAGCACCAGGTATGTGGATTGAAGACAAAGGCACCGTCTTTGTATCAATGCCTGGCGTTCCTTACGAGATGAAGGGACTTATGGAAAATGAAGTCTTACCAAAGCTACAAGCACAATTTAAACTACCTCACATACTCCATAAAACCTTCTTGACTTATGGGATGGGAGAGAGCGCTATCGCAGAGCGCATAGAAGCTTTTGAAAATGAGCTGCCTGCTACAATAAAGCTAGCCTACTTACCATCACTAGGTAGAGTGCGCTTACGTCTATCTACCTCTGGACCAGAACAAGATGTGCTTGAAAAAGAAATGGCTATCCAGACCAAAAAGCTTTTGCCACTTATAGAAGACATTTTTGTAGGTTTTGAAAGCGATGGAGAGCTAGAAGAAGTCGTTGCAAAGCTGCTAGTAGATCATAATAAAACGATAGCCATAGCAGAGAGCTGCACTGGAGGTCAAATGGTAGAGCGTTTTACAAAGCACGGTGGCGCATCTCAATATCTTAAAGGAAGCCTAGTAACCTATGCCACACAGTCTAAAATAGACATACTAGGTGTAGACCCTGCTGTTATAGATAAATATTCTGTAGTAAGTGCAGAGGTAGCGTCACAAATGGCTGTAAACGCAAAGCGCCTCTATAAATCAGATATAGGGATATCTACCACGGGTAATGCTGGACCTTCTAAGGGTGATAGTGATGCAGAGGTAGGTACAGTATACATAGGTATCGCCACAGATAAGGGAGTTACTGCACATCACTTTATGATGGGTAATCACCGCAAGAGAGTCATAGGCAAGAGTGTTAATAAAGCACTTGAGCTATTAAGAGATGTGATACGTAAGGAGGGGTAAAATGTTTTTTGGTACGCTTTCGCGAAAGCGTAATAAAAACCCTTCTATTATATAAATTAGAGGGCTCTATTGTAGAAAATAAGAGTCATAAAATAAATTAACAGGAAAAAACTAGAAATAAGTTTTGTAGTGACCTATAAAATTACGTATTTTTGCACCCTGTTTTGAAATAACTATTTAAAGTTTTAGGAATGTCTAGAGTTTGTGAGCTTACAGGTAAAAAAGCAATGGTAGGAAACAATGTTTCCCACGCGATGAATAAGACGAAGCGTAAATTTAACGTGAATCTTATGAAAAAACGTTTTTACCTTCCAGCAGAAGATAAGTGGATCACTTTGAAAGTGTCTGCATCTGCATTAAAAAATATCAATAAGAAAGGAATCGACGCGGTTGTTAAAGAGGCTCGCGCAAACGGATTCTTAACTAAATAATCCCATAAAGTAAACCGAGATGGCAAAGAAAGGGAATAGAGTACAAGTAATCTTAGAGTGCACAGAGCACAAAGCGTCTGGTCAACCAGGAACGTCAAGATACATCACGACAAAAAATAAAAAGAACACACCTGACCGTATGGAGTTGAAGAAATTCAACAACGTACTTAAGAAGATGACTGTTCATAAAGAAATCAAATAAGTTATGGCAAAGAAATCAGTTGCATCGTTACAGACAGGATCAAAGCGTTTAACTAAAGCGATCAAAATGGTAAAATCTCCAAAAACTGGAGCTTATACTTTTGTTGAGTCAGTAATGTCTCCAGATCAAGTAAACGATTTCTTAGCTAAGAAATAAGTTTTACTTCAAGATAGTTCAAAACCCGTCTCATTTATTGAGACGGGTTTTTTGTGCTTTATCTACAGAAAGAAGCATAAAAATAAATCCTCCTATCAAAAAGTTTGATAGGAGGATTTATTATGTGGTTTAATTTTAAATGGAAATAACCATTATAATTAGTGAGTAGTAAGATCGTATTAGTTAGTAAACTTCCACTCTACATAGTCGCCTACTTCTATAACCCATTCTTCAGAGAGGCCTCCATTTATTTTTAATACAAGTTGTGCCGGTACTTGAGAAGGTAAAAATGTACTATCATCTAGAGGAGTTGTATTTTCTGCAAAGCTCACAATTCTATTGTCTGCATTTATGAAAATAATATCTAGCGGGTAACGTATGTCTTTCATAAAGTACCCACGTAAATCCTCTTCTGGGTATAAGAATAACATACCTTGATGTGCTTTTAAGAGGTCTCTATTTTTGAGATCTGTTTCTTGCTCAAAGGCTGTATCTGCTACTTCTACGTCTATTGTTCTTATAAGTTTGCCAGAAGCTTTGTATAGTGATAATTCTCCCTCTTTATTAAATGCGGGAGTCTCCATAGTTATTACTTTATCAGAGCCACTAGTATTATTACAACTACTTAATGTTAATAAGGCTGCGAGTGATAGCGTAAAGGGTTTAATTAGTTTCATTAATAGGTTTTTTAGTAAATGCGGTAATAACAAAGTAGAGTCCAATAAGGATAAAGGGAATACTCAATACCTGTCCTGTATTAAGGTTAAATATCCAGTCCTCTCTACCTTCTACTTGTTCTCTCTTAAAGTTTTCGACCACAAGGCGCACTGTCATAAGAAGAAGTAAAAATAACCCAAACAAGAATCCAGGTTTTTTACGTGCCTCAGTTTTCCAGTATAAAAGGTATAATATGATAAATACAAATACATAGCCAAATGCTTCCATAAGTTGCCCCGGGTATCGGTAAGGAATACTACTTATTATTTCGGCAAATTGTGGATCTTCAGTAAGGGCTTGATATGCCTTTTTTGGGTTTTGTATGTTTGTAAGGCTTACAGCACGTCGCTCAGAAATCTCATCTTGCACAAACTGTATGCCTAGTGGGCCATCTGTAATCTTACCCACCATTTCTGAGTTTAAAAAGTTACCTATGCGTACAAAAATGGCTCCAGATGCGCAGGTAATCACTACGCGGTCTAAAATCCATAGCACAGATTTATGTAAGATTTTTTTATTGTATAAATAAAGACCAAATATAGTCGCGATGGCAGCACCGTGACTGGCAAGGCCTCTAAAACCGGTAAACTCAAATTCTGGGACAAACCTAAATGGTAACAACACAGAAAGCGGGTCTTCCCAAAGTAATTCAGTTTGATAAAAGAAAACGTGACCTAGTCGTGCTCCTAAAAGAATAGAGACTACAGCATAAATAAATAAACTGTCTAGTTTCTCAATAGCAACCTCCTCACGTATGAACATCTTTTTCATTAGGTAAAAACCTAGTGAGAATGCCACTACAAACATCAAACTGTAAAAATGAATGGTGATAAAACCTAAATCTA
>JAHDEV010000088.1 GCA_020628615.1 Dokdonia sp. | reverse complement strand
CCAGCAAGTGCAATGATAAGGTAGCTCACCCAGCCCTTAGGCAACTCCCACTGTATACAGATTTTAAGAGCATAGGCATACAATATTGTGATGTAGAGAGCGGCAAGCGGTATGAGTATAAACTTTACAAAGACTTCGATAGCTTTATGAAAGTGCAGGTGTATGTTATGTTGTATCTCTTTAGGAAAATCTGATAGGTATACCCACGTATTTATGATTCCTAAACACAGCAAGAACAACTGGAAGTAGCGCCTACCATTTATTTTTACATCAAAAAGATACTCTATGGCTAGCAACGCAAGTACAACACCTAGATAAAACACTCCAGAAAACAAGGCACTTCTAGCGATAGCCATAAGCATATCTGCCAGATAATTCCAGTAGGCTTTAGGGTGCCATACAGTAATAAAAGGAGCAAAGAGTAGCGCTAGATGACCTACTATAAGTAGTACAAACCACCTTGTATATGGGGTCTCATTATTATTATAAAAGTCATAGTCTGGTAATGTAAAATAAAAGGCAAATAGAAGCAGTAAGATTACAGCCTTGATCCACCAGAGCCCTTTTCTTTTAAACTGCTCGATATAAAACTGTGTTCCTATAAGCCAGCTCACACCTAGTATCCCTGTGAGTGAAATGTTGTTATAGGTTTCAAATATGTCATCTATATCTCTTTCGGCAAGTACTACTAGCAGCAGTGTAAATAATATAACCCAGATGAGTGTAACCGGAAATCTCTTAAAGGCAGCAAGCGCCTTGATTATAAATTCTGAAGGGGAAAATAATCGCATTGATTGATGATTGAGTGTATCGAAAAATACAATAAATTAATAGAACTCTATGCTAGTCAGTGTTTTGAGTCATTTCATACCCTGCGTCTATGTAATCATAAAAGTCTTGTGTAAATGGTTTTCCTTCTACCCAGTCACCACGATGGTGCCCTAGTCTTACAATAATAAGATTGTCTTCTGGTATGGTGATTACATATTGTCCTAGTATACCTCGCATTGCAAATATTTTTTTGCCACGATAGTTACTTAACCAGAAACCATAACCATACTCTGTGTCTTGAGCAAAGCGTGGTTGTGTACTGGTCGTTACAAAATCTTTGGGAAGTAGCCTTTTGCCATTCCAAGAGCCACCATCTTTGTATAGTTTTCCAAAACGGGCAAAGTCTCTAGCGTTACTTGCTATACAGCAATAGGTTTTTGCCAGCTTATTATCATCATCATCTAGCTGCCATAGTGCTTCTTGCTCCATACCCATAGGTTTCCAAAAGCTGTCTGATAGGTATTGCGGTAGCGGTATGCCACTAGCTTTCTGTATCACCATACCTAGCAGTTGTGTGTTGCCAGAGAGATATTTAAAAGATTGGCCGGGTTGTTCTGTAACTTTGAGATTTAAAATAGTTTCGGCAAGGTCATCATCATAATAAGAGCGTGCTGTGAGGCTAAAGGGGCTAGAGTAACTCTCATCCCAGTTGAGACCAGAAGCCATAGAAGAGAGGTCTCCTACGGTCATACCAGTTCCTGCAAATTCTACATAAAAATCACTCACCAGTTGATCAAGCGAAGTAATGTATCCGTCTTGTATGGCCTTACCTAGTAACGCGCTGGTAATGCTCTTTGCCATAGAGAACGAGTTAGTCTTGCTGTTCTCGCTATAGCCCGTTGCATAGTCTTCGTATAAAATACTATCGTTTTTAATAATTAAAAAGGCAATGGTCTCAAGCTCACTATTAATAGAAGATAGACGCGCTGTAGGTACGACGTTATTATATTCCTTATGTTTTGGCCAAATCTCTGGGGTACTTGTTCCTATAGTTGCGTTATCAAAATAATCATAGTCATCTATAAAAGCAGTCGTGTGGCCCGTCATATAGACCACGCGCACACCCTTTAATATATAGTCGTAGTCCGTAATGTAAAGTACTGCAATAATGATGGCTATAAAGAAGAGTAAGCCTTTAAAAAAGTTTTTTAGATACCTCATTTTGTAAAGATTGATATTTTAAAAGTATTATTTTTTGCTTTCGCGAAAGCTTTACTCACCTATTTAATAAAAGCCTACCCCTAAAAAAGAGATCCTTGCGCCACTGGGCTCTCGTGTGCTAAGAGCCACTTTTTACGATGCAATCCACCAGCGTAGCCCGTGAGAGAGCCATCGCTACCTATCACTCTATGACAAGGTATAATGATTGAGATGGGATTTTTACCGTTTGCACTAGCAGCAGCACGTATCACTTTTGGGTCACCCAGTTGTTTTGCCATAGCGAGATAAGAGGTTGTCTTGCCGTGAGGGATGGTGCAAAGTTCCATCCAGACCTTTTGCTGAAAATCAGTACCCTTTGGGGTAAGGGATAGGTCAAAGCTGCTTCTTTCTTTTGCAAAGTATTCTTTAAGTTGTTTTACAGCTTCTTGAAGAGCGTTTGGGATTACTTTTGTAACCGCTCGACCGTCTTCTATAAACGTTGCAGCGCAAAGTCCTTCTCTAGTTCCTTCTAACGATAATAAGCCTATAGGTGTAAGGATAATAGCTGTCTCCATAATTTCAAATATAAGGATTAAGTATGTTGTATATTGCACTGTAAGTCAGTACATTTGACGGTTTTAAGGCAGGCATATGCGTCTATTAAGAGTATTTATAATCCCTATTATATTTATATCTAGTCAAGCGGTCTATGGGCAAGAACGTGCTCAGGCTAATGATGAGGAGAGGGTATATAGTATAGAGTTTGCAAGAGAGCAGCTCAAAAAAAAGGAATATACGAGTGCTATAAAAACACTAGATGAGTTACTCAACTCCTCAGAAATAGAAGAAAACTCAAGAAAACAATTTCAAGGATTTACGCTATTAGGTGATATTTATCTCACACTTAAAGATACGCCTAAAGCCCACGAGGCCTTTGAACGTGCCTTAAAAATGGCGCAAAAATCTAAAAATGACACCCTTCTTGCCATCTCCTATAGTAATCTAGGTAAAACATATAGCGTATATCCCGAGTTTGAAAAAAGAGCTACCACACTGTTTAAAAAAAGTATAGAAACTTATACTAAGCTCAATCTTAGAGATGATGCCCTCCAGTCATATATAGAGTTAAGCCGTATGTATCTTACACGAGATAATATTGCAATGGCGTACCCTGCCCTTATGGAGGCAAAAATGATGAGCCTAAGAGATACACTCAATTTTAAACCAAGGGCACAAATTCTTACACTATTAGGTAAATATTACATTAAAAAAGATAAAAGCACTCTAGCCGAAGAATCCCTGCTAGAAGCTATAGATATCGCCTTCGAACAAGAACTCATCGCCGAAGAAGAACAAGCACAACAACAGATAGCGAGACTTTATGAGCAAGAGAAAAAATTTGAAGAGGCATATTATCACTCGAAGCGACAACTCTTACTTGCAAACCAGCTATATAAAAATGAAACCCAACAAGAAATAAGACTTGCTAGTGCTCAGTTTGACTACAGAGCAAATAAACGCGAACTAGAAATCACTAAGAAAGAAAAAAGCCTTACAGATATTCTAGCAGCGAGTTCACGTAAAGCAAATACCGTACTTGTAGTCGCTTCAATACTCTTACTCATAGGTTTATTTATCATCTACACGATGTATAAATCTCGTAAAAATTATAGTGTACGCCTACGCGAAAAAAATATTGAACTTACGAGAGCCAAAAATGAAGCCGAAGAACTTTCAAAATTAAAAACGCAGTTTTTTTCTACCATAAGTCACGAGTTACGCACTCCGCTTTATGGGGTCATAGGTATTGCCACCATTTTGCTTGAAGATAAAAAGATCAAGACACATCGTGACGATTTAAAGTCCTTAAAATTCTCTGCAGATTATTTGCTTGCGCTCATCAATGATGTACTTCTTATGAGCAAGATGGAAGCAAAAGATATTACACTCGAGCACGCACCATTTAAGCTTACAACACTCTTACATAGCATTACCCGTTCCTTTGAGTTTAGCCTTGAGCAAAATAACAACAAACTTCATTTGTATATTGACCCCGAGGTTCCTAACGAGCTTCAAGGAGATTCTGTAAGACTCTCTCAAATACTAATGAATCTTATAGGTAATGCAATTAAGTTTAATGAGAATGGTAACATATGGATTAATATCCACCAGCAGGAATATACTAGTGATGGGCATCATAGCATCTTGTTTGTTGTAAAAGATGATGGGATAGGTATCCCTAAGAGTAGTCAAGCCACCATTTTTGAAGAGTTTACTCAAGTAGAAAATAAAAACTATAATTATCAAGGTACAGGCTTAGGTTTACCTATTGTAAAAAAGCTGCTCGCATTATATAACAGTGAGGTTATACTAGAAAGTGATGAAGGGCAAGGAGCAACCTTCTCATTTGTCATAAAATTTAAAAAGCCTAAGAGCACAGTGTTACCGCGTCAAATTATTACACCAAATGAGGAGTTAGAGACAGAAAGTGTACACACACTACAAGATGCTCATATCCTTGTGGTAGATGATAACCGTATTAATCAAAAAATCACTCAAAAACTTCTTGAGAGCAAAGGTTTATTATGTAGTCTAGCTAGTGATGGTGTAGAGGCCGTAGAGATGGTAAAAAATCAAGAATATAGCCTCATACTTATGGACATCCATATGCCTAAAAAAGATGGTATACAGGCCACAAAAGAAATTAGAACGTTTGATAAGACTACTCCTATAGTAGCCTTAACAGCGGTAGAGATACAAGAGATAAGACATAAAATTTATAAAGCAGGAATGGATGACATTCTAGTAAAACCTTATGATGTATCACTGTTTTTAAGCGTACTAGTACGTAATATTAAAAACAAACATATCGTAACCGCATAAAGTGGCGGGTTTACTAGCTTTTAGCACTATTCTCATCATAAAGCCCTAGAGCTTTAGCTCTTTTTTGCCAGTTGCGACGTGCTAGCGTTTGCAAGTCTGCTACACTATCACTTTCATCCATAATTTCTAGTCCAAGAAGGGTTTCTATAACATCTTCCATAGTGACAAGACCACTCATTGTACCATACTCATCTACCACAAGGGCTATGTGATTTTTTGTAGAAATAAGTTCTTCAAAAAGATCTGGAATAGGCAAATTACGTTTTGTGATTAAAATAGGGCGTTCTATCTCCTTAAGAGTTGTTGTGTGATTATCTAGCGCCATCTCACGGTATACCTCGCTCTTTAAAACAATACCAGTAATGTGATCACGTGTTCCTTCAAAAATTGGAATCCTAGAAAAACGTAGCGATTGATTTTCTTCAAAAAAGTCTGCAACGGTTGTGTTTGCATCTGCCATTTTAATAACCGTACGTGGCGTCATAATATCTTTAGTAAGTACCTCTTTAAAAGTAAGAAGGTTGTTAAGAATTTTGGATTCACTTTCTTCAAAAACGCCATCTTCACCCGCCATTTGTGCCATTGCAGTAAAGTCCTCACGGCTTAGCACACTCTCGTGATGACCGCCGCCACCTACCATACGAGTAAAAAGTTGAAGTAACCATAATACTCCCGTGTACTTTAAGAGCAGCACCATTATCTTAAGTGTCTTTGCAGAGAAGTTTGCTAGAGATTTCCAAAATTTTGCACCTATAGTTTTAGGTATAATCTCACTAGCAATTAAGATAAGTAACGTCATTATAGCAGAGACAAAACCAAGAAAGTTAATCTCTGTAAACCCAAGGTTTATTACAAACTCCGGGTATAAATCTGCAGCTACAGTACCTACCATCATTGCACCTACGGTGTGTGCAAGTGTGTTTAAGGTAAGGATTGCAATAAGCGGTTTATCTACATCTTTTTTAAGTTCTTCAAGAGTTTCGGCATAGGCTTTTCCTTCGTTTTTCTTGATGTTTATAAATGTAGGTGTCACACTTAGAAGTACAGCTTCAAGTATAGAACACAAGAATGAAAAAAATATCGAAATCGTTGCCCAAAGTAAAAGTTGACCCATAGTTAATTTGCTATTTATGTAAATGTATGGAAAAAGAGAGTATAGTAGAAGTGCTTTTACGCTTTCGCGAAAGCGTAATTTTACTCAGGCTTCCCATAAACCTCTTTAAAAGTAAATGCTTCTTTGCTTGCGCCGTGCTTTTGTAAGAACTCGAGCTTCTCTAGTCCTTCTTGCGCTGTAGGTGTTGTGCCTGCTTCAATCCACCAGAGTACGTAGTGTGCTGTTCCGTATTTTTGAAACCACTCTTTCTGGCGTTTCATAATCGCACTGTGGAAGGTTTTATAGGTAAATTCTCTTAGTGACGCCACATCTTCCCATACAGAAAAATTAATAAGCACCTGCTCATCATTAAGCGCATTAGGAGTTGGTGCAGCTTCGGTATCTATAACGTCACGCCATATAAACCCTGGCGAACTTTCGGCTAGCTCATTTACACGATCTGTATTATCTCTAAAGTCCTTCATCTCTGGATCTTCTATAGAGACACCCTTCATACGGGCTACATTGAGCTGTGCAAGGTGATATGCCATTACCCAAGTAGTTTTACTACATCTTTTGCAAAGTAGCTAGCTATTACTTGTGCGCCAGCTCTTTTTATGGCTGTGATTTGTTCCATCATCACGCTATCGTGGTCTAGCCATCCTTTTTCGGCAGCGGCTTTGAGCATTGCATACTCACCACTTACTTGGTATACAGCTATCGGTACATTTACAACTTCTCGTAAATCACGTACAATGTCTAGGTAGCATAGTCCTGGCTTTACCATCACAATATCTGCACCTTCTTCTATATCCATCAGGGTTTCTTTAATCGCTTCGTCACGATTTGCAAAGTCCATCTGGTATGTCTTTTTATCTTTTGGAATATCTTTTAAGTCTACTGGCGCACTGTCTAGTGCATCGCGAAAAGGACCGTAAAATGAGCTTGCATACTTTGCACTATAACTCATAATGCCAGTGTTATAAAAACCTTCGTCTTCTAGCAAGGTGCGCATTTCAAAAATGCGGCCATCCATCATATCACTTGGCGCAAGTACATCTGCACCAGCGCGAGCGTGACTTAATCCCATCTCGGCAAGTATGGCTGTGGTGTCATCATTTACAATCTCACCATTACCTACCACACCATCGTGACCAAATTTTGAGTAAGGATCTAGTGCAACGTCTGTCATAACCAGCATATCTGGACAGGCGTCTTTTACGGTTTTTATAGCACGTTGCATTAGGCCGTCTACATTAAGCGCTTCGGTACCAGAGTTGTCTTTTAAGTTATCAGGTACTTTTACAAAGAGAAGCACGGCTTTAAGTCCCATTGCCCAGAGCTCTTTTACCTCCTTAGTAAGTAAGTCTAGACTGTAGCGATAGTAATCTGGCATAGAGTCTATCTCTTGCTTTACCCCTTTTCCTTCTACCACAAAAAGCGGTACAAGAAAATCATTTGGAGTGATATAGGTCTCTCTTACTAGTGAGCGCATAGCCTCACTGCTACGTAGTCTTCGGTTTCTTATAAGCATCGTTCTATCTTCTATGTGTTGAGGTAAATAGGTGTGTGATTTTAAATACATCTAGTTTCAATATCTATCTAAACCTCGTATTTTGCATTACAAATTTACCAATTTAAACATCGCCTTCCTTTGCTCAAAGAAGCCTTTCAATTTATTTATCCCTGGCGCACCTATCAGGAGCGATTTTTAAAAGATTTTCAAGATCACATTGCAGATGATCACTTGCACGTAGTTGCCCCACCAGGCTCCGGAAAAACTGTGCTTGGTCTTGAGATGATGCGTCGTGTAGATAAGTGCACGCTTGTGCTCGCACCTACTATCACGATACGCAACCAGTGGGAGGAGCGTATGTTTGAGTGTTTTATCGAGCAAGAAAAATGTACGATTCCGCTTTCGCGAAATATAAAAAAACCTGCACATATCACTTTTGCAACCTATCAATCATTACACGCATTTGCCAAAAATGAAATGGAAGGCGATATGGAACGTGTGCTTAATTTTTTCGCGCAAGCGGGAATAAAAAACATCGTACTAGACGAAGCCCATCACCTCAAAAACGAGTGGTGGAAACCACTTTTTGCACTTAAAGAACTACCAGAGTGCACCATTACCGCACTCACGGCAACACCGCCATATGATAGTGATCAAGCAGAGATAGCAAAGTATTTTCAGCTTTGTGGACCCATAGATATTGAGATAAGCGTGCCAGAGCTGGTAAAAGAAGGTAACCTCTGTGCACACCAAGATTATATATACTTTTCTAAGCCAGATGCTGCACAAATAGAATACATTTTAGACTATCGTGTTAAGGCAAAAGCAGTTATAGATGAGCTGGTTGAAAATAGTGAGTTTGGCAGTTTTATTATAAATCTCCCAGTATATAAAACACCAGGAAAACATCTTGAGATCATTTATCAAGACCCTAGTTTTTATATAGCTTCACTTGTTTATCTCAACGCACGCGGATATAAAATTCCTAAGGTAAAAATAGATTTGCTAGGTGTAGACCTTACGCAAGAAAAGCTTCCTACCTTTAACCAAGAGTGGGCAGAAAAGTTATTGCAACCCCTACTAGTAGATGGCCGAGAAGATCATTATGAAGACGAAGAGGTACTCGCTACTGTTGAGAAAACACTGCGCAAGGTAGGCGCTTTTGATAAAAAACGTGTAAACTTTAAAGGCGAGCAGCAATTATATAAATCACTAGCTCAAAGCCCTAATAAGCTCAAGAGCATACGAGAGATTATAGATTTTGAAAGTGCTCAAATGGGAAGCGATCTACGTGCTGTAATACTTACAGATTATGTACGTAAGGAGTTTATAGACACCCCTATAGAGGCGCTTGACACAATAAATAAGCTAGGAGTAATACCTATCTTTCATCATCTGCGATACTCACTTGAACAACATCCAGATAGGTGGCAGGGTAAGGATAAACTAGAAAAACTTGCCGTACTCACAGGTACCATTATCATAGTACATAAAACACTGGTAGCACAAATTACAGAGACCCTAGATAGTGATGATTTTACGCACGACGCCTTAGGTAATACAGACTTTGTGATAGTACGTCCCAGAGAAAAGGTAAAAAGCCAGATGGTGAGCCTTATGACGGCTCTTTTTACAGACGGTCATATAGAGGTGCTAGTAGGCACAGCGGCATTACTAGGAGAAGGTTGGGATGCACCGGCTATAAATACATTAGTACTTGCTTCTTATGTGAGTTCTTTTGTAATGTCTAACCAGATGCGAGGTAGAGCGATACGAGTACAGCCTAGTAATCCAGATAAGGTGGCTTCTATCTGGCATCTTGCCTGTATAGATCCCACTATAGATGGTGGTGGGGAAGATGTGGCTAAGTTAACCCGACGCTTTGATGCCTTTTGTGGTGTGTCACTAGAGGGAACTCCCTTTATAGAAAATGGAGCAGAGCGGTTTGCTCTACCTACCACTATTTTAGAAAAAGATGTATTAAATAGTAAAATGTGTACCCTTGCGGGAAATAGAGATGCGATACAACAGCGATGGGAGCAAGCTATAGGTACGGGAAAACTGCTAGTGCGCGAACTGAAACTAGACTTTAAACCTAAGGGGAAGCCGTTACAAAAAAAGAGCGTCTATTATAAAGATGCTGTAAAATATGGAGTACTACAGCTAGGAGCCTTACTCACGATTACCGTACCGGAGATTATTATTAATAATGCAGGAGCTTACTTCTCTAGAGGGATGAGCTTTTTTATATATGCAGTGCTAGGCACAGCTGCAATGGTACTGGCGCCTAAGACATATAAAACGCTCGTTTTGTACTTAAAATATGGACGTGTAGATAAACTAGTCTATAAAATGGGACAAGTCGTGCTTAAAAGCCTACGAGAGCAATACTACATCACCACGCAACTAGAAGCTCTAAAACTAGGTGTAGAGTATCTACCTAATGGTGCCGTCTCTTGCTTTCTTACAGGAGCGACTGCCAAAGAAGAAATCCTTTTTGTAAAGTGTATGGAAGAACTTCTCACGCCTATAGATAATGCACGCTATATGATTGAGCAGTCTGGGTGGTGGCAGCGCAAGTTTGGCTTTGCAAATTATTATCCCGTACCAGAACTCTTTGCAGGAAATAAAAAAGATGCTTCGCTCTTTTTTAACTTCTGGGGAATTTATATTTCAGAAAATGCAAGGCTCACATTCACGCGGACGAGGGAAGGCAGAAAACGACTCTTAAAAGCACGTTTTCATTACTTAAATACCAAAGGCGGATTTAAAACCAAGACGAGCGCTATCTGGAGGTA
>JAHDEV010000087.1 GCA_020628615.1 Dokdonia sp. | reverse complement strand
AAAACACGACCACTCGTCTACAGTAAAATTCTACTCATCGAAATTTCAACCGAAAGCCTCTTAATTGCTCGCATCTTTGTACCAGAATCAAACAACAAACTATTATGGGACTTACAGTAATAAATAACTCAAACACATTAAGAGTAGTACACAACGCTAGAAATACACAAGCTAGTAACACATTAAGTGTAGTACACAGAAAGGTAGATAAGCCGGTTATCCAGTTAATGACTTATTAATCATTAGTTATGATCGCTATACAACACAAAATCAAAAAGATACTCTCTCCCGAGCAAATATTTATGCTCAGCGCCTTTGTGGTAAATGGAGGAAACTACCTCTATAATTTAGGACTGGGTAGAGTACTAGGCCCTGGTGCCTTTGCAGATGCTGCTATACTTATCACCTTGCTACTTGTACTATCATTTGTTGCAATGACTTTTCAGCTAGCAGTTGCAAAGTTTACAACGGAGTTTGACAAGTCAAAACAAGAAGCATTTGTACAAAGAGCTTATAAACAAGCTACCACCTTTGGAATCATATTGGGTGCGGCAATTGTAGTTTTTGCAGGATCGCTGCAAACACTTTTTCAAACAGAGTCTTCTGTAATGTTTACCATTTTTGGAATAGCAGTCCCACTTTATTTCATAATGAGCGTAAACAGAGGAAACCTACAAGGGCGTAAATCTTTTATTGCATTATCTATCACGTACCAATTAGAAATGGTATGCAGACTCGCACTTACTTTTGCATTATTACTTTTCTTCAATATAGAATCGTCTGTCGCGGTAGCTACAGCAATCGCAATCTCTTTTATAGCAGGTGTATTTCCATTTAAAAAATTAACGTCTAGAAAGGCAGTGCAATCTGCCCTTACCTCAAAAGAGAGCAAGGCAGTTATGAACTTCTTTGTACTTACTGCGTGCTATGAGCTTACCCAGATCATTTGTAACAACAGTGATATACTCTTAGTAAAACACTATTTTCCATCTTATGATGCAGGATTATATGCATCTCTAGCGCTTATAGGTCGCGTAGTTTACTTTGTAACCTGGATGTTTGTAATGCTACTATTACCTACGGTAGTATCTATGCGCAAGGAAGGTAAGAACTCTGTGCCTGTACTTATGAAGTATGTGGGATACATCACAGCCCTTGCTAGTGGTATTGTGTTATTTACATTTCTGTTTCCATCATTTGCAGTACAAATATTATTTGGAGAACAGTATATGTCTATTGCTCCATTATTAGGTTGGTATGCACTTGCGACATCTTTTTTTGCCCTATCTAACATTTTTGCCTACTACTATCTATCCCTAGATCATTATAAACCTATTGTAATTGCTGCCATTTTTGGAGTGTTACAAATAGTGTTAATCATATTATTCCACGATTCATTGTTTGAAGTTGTTTTAGCCCAAGTAGTTGCAATGGGAAGTTTACTCATTGCTCAATTACTTTATTTCTGGAAGATGCAAGTAAAGTAACAGTTTCCCCAAATTGTAGTTGCCCTCTTACATAAGCATTTGCTTTTGTGAGAGGGTTTTTGTTTTGACTAACCCAAGCCTATTATGGAGGGCTATAACCTCCTTTTATATACTACTTATCTATATCAAATCTCTATCTATTGATATCTAATCTTAGTGGCTGTCATTTAGTGACTTAGCCTATGTGAGCTGTAATTCTAAGAAAGTACAAAATCGTTTATCGAAGGTCAAATACCATTCGTCTATACTAACGGTCGAGTAAACGTTTTTCGTCCGCTTTCGCGAAAACAAAGCCCCATATTTGTACTATCAAAAAAACATAACTACTTAAAAACAAATATTATGGCACTAGAAATAAACAACATTTACGGAGTAACTTGTATCAAAGGAAAAGTATCAAATACACACGTACAAGAAGTAAAAGGATACTTTAAAGCACTATTATCTGTAGAAGATAATGTCATCATAAATTTATGTGAGGTTAAAAAAGGAGCTAAGAAACTAGTAAGAGTTTTAGAAAGCTTACAAGCCGAAATCTCAGAAGAAAAATCACTTAAGTTTTTCAGCTATCCAGAGCCAGCAGTTGCCGAATTATATGCGCAAATTAATAATCAGGCTAACTATTACCAGGCAGCAGCATAAGACTACACAAATTACTATAACAACATCAAATCTCTATATTATGAAACTAGCAATTGTAACGGCCTATCCACCGAGCAAAGTAACTTTAAACGAATATGCATACCACTTAGTAAAGCACTTTCGTCAAAACCAAGAAGTAACAGAACTGGTACTTCTTACAGATGTAACTCCAGACCAAGCAGATATCACTTTTGAAGAAGATGGATGTGAGATTACAGTAAAGCAATGTTGGAAATTCAACAGCTTAAAAAATGTATTCTCTATCGCAAAAGCCGTAAGAGCAACACAACCAGATGCAGTACTTTATAACCTACAGTTTATGAAGTTTGGAGATAAGAAGGTAGCTGCAGCGCTAGGATTGTTTTCTCCTTGGGTATCAAAAATGATGGGAGTAAAAACAACGGTATTACTTCACAATATAATGGAAACTGTAGATCTTGATAGTGCAGGTTTTACAAGTAATAAATTAAAAATAAAAGCATATAACTTCATAGGCGAGATGCTTACTCGTGTGGTACTTAAAGCAGATACAGTAGCGCTTACCATCAGTAAATATGTAGACATACTAGAAGAGAAGTATAACGCAAAAAATTGTGTACTGATCCCTCACGGTACCTTTGAGATTCCAGAAGAGCCATCTTATGATGTAGCACCAGGTCCTTTAAAAATAATGACCTTCGGAAAATTTGGAACCTACAAGAAAGTAGAGATACTTATAGAAGCTGTTCAAATCGTAAGAGAGCAAACTGGTCGTGATCTTGAGATCGTAATTGCTGGTACAGATAGTCCTAACACACCAGGATACCTAGCAGAAGTTCAAGAAGTATATAAGCACGTTCCTAATCTTACATTTACAGGTTATGTAGAAGAAGAAGATGTACCTGTAATCTTTTCAGAAAGTGCGATGGTTGTTTTTCCATACACATCTACTACGGGAAGCTCAGGAGTATTACACCAGGCTGGAAGTTATGGTAAGGCAGTAGTAATGCCAGACCTAGGAGATCTAGGTATTCTTGTAAAAGAAGAAGGATACAGAGGTGAGTTTTTTAATCCAGAAAGTATGCACAGTCTTGCTACAGGAATCCAAAACCTTGTAACAAACGAAGCTTACAGAACAGAAATAGCAAAAGCAAATTATCAAGCAGCAACAGCATTACCTATGAGCCGTATTGCTCAAATGTATATAGATGTTTTTAATGGCACATCAAGAAGAACAAAAAACACCACATTAATGGCAGCATAATTACCGGTTCTTAATGACCAAATAGGCATCGTCTTTCACCCCAAGTGTATTAACAATTCCAAAAAAAGCCTGTTTGTTCTTTCGCCACGGTAATCTACCAGCCACTTCACTCGGTATATCCCTAAAATCATAAAGTGTCCAAGAGAGATAGTGTATACTATCTCTTTTCTGGGTTTTATAAAACTCAGTATAATAAGCCGCTTGATCTTCTTCATCTGGACCTATAGGATTCCATAAACCGTGATAAGCGGCAAGACCAAATTCTTGTAAAACCACAGGTTTACTAGTTACATCTGTAATAGATTTGTGAGCAGCACTTAGATCTTTGAGGTCTTTGTAATAATGATAAGAGACAAGGTCTACTTTATCTTCTAGATGTAATGCGGCCTCTGGTGAAGACCAGCCTATAGTTACTGGATGTGTATTATCTATAGTCTTGAGATAATCTATCGTTTGACTCAGCCACGATAAAACTTCACGTTGCCCACGACTTTCAAAATCTAGATTAGGCTCATTTTTTATATCCCATCCTAATAAAGCAGGATGGTCTTTTATATGTGTCACGATACTATATAGATGAGCATTTGTAATAGTCCAGTCTTGTATGCGATAATCTCCATAAAAGTCAAAAAGGGTGACCACAACCTTAAGATTTGCTGCTTGTGCTTCATCTAGAAGTGATGTGAGTTTCTCAAGCTTTTCTCGCGGAACACGCGCTTTGCCAAAATCCTCAAACCCCACAAAGACTCTTATAGAATTAAGCTTAAGATCATTAATAATTTTAAAATCTGCAGTGAGGGTATCTTTACTAAACGTAGCTCCAAAGGTATCCCAAGGGCTCCCTTGTGGGTAATAGTTAATTCCTTCTAGCATTGCAAGATCAAGTGGGATTGTCTCTTTTTCACCATCATCTACTGGATGTGAGGCTACTTTTTCAAAATGTCGTACTCTCCAGAAGCCATCTTCCAGTAATAGTATGATTTTATAATCATCATTAAAAGAGCGCTCTACTAGAAATTGCTCATTTTTAAAAACGCGTTCTACACCTGTGACATTGCGATCTGTAAGTACAACCAGTGTACCGTCTGCACTATAAAATTCTAGCGAGAGGTGATGGGTGAGGGTCGTACTTTCTATATATACGTTTTCCTCATTGTTTAATGTGATTAAGTCCTCAACTTTTCCGCGGGCTTGCTCTGTAAAATGATCAAAAACTCCAGCATTTTCACCTGTGTAAAAAGCTCTATTCTTTACATACCAGGCGTCTAGATAATCTTCTTCTATGCTTGTAAGATTTGCTTCTTCCATAGGTCTACCAGGATTCTCAATAGACTCCCACGTCACCTGAGGGACATAGTGACGCTCTTTTGTTTCATCTAGGTGAAGCATCTTACTTCTGTCTGCACCCGTGTTTAAAAAAGCAATCACCTGACTGATACCATAGAGGATACCTGCATTTATGAGAATAAATCCAGCCAAAATTAAGATACGATATAGCGTTTTATTGGTTTTCAATCTGTAATGGTGATTTTGTATGTAGCCTCTAGTCCTAGGGTCTCAATGTTTACATCATATGTTCCTGCGGGATAGTCTTCTTCTTTAAGATAAAAGACGGCAGATCCATTTTTGGTTAAGCCGTTGTAGGTGTTATTGTTTATAGTAATTTGAACGTCTATTCCATTTTGCACTAGCTGGCCTAGGTAACTCGTGAGTGGGCCTACGGTTAGATTTCTTTCGGTGATTTGTGGTGCTGGGATGCTGTCTATGATAGCTGTAAACTCTTGAGTAATGGTTTTGCTCTGTGCAATGCCTGTCGCTGCTGCCCGTACATTCCAAGTGGTAGGGAAGTGTGGGTGTAACGCTTTCGCGAAAGCGTACCCATTTATAGTACTCGCTGTAATCTGCCAGTGGGCACCTGTAGCATTTGTCATAAAAAAGGTAACGAGTGTCCCGTCTGTCATTACATTACCGTGTGCATCGCGTATTTGCGAACTATTAAATGTGATGATTTCATTACCATCTGCATAGTTGTGATTACTACTTGCGGTGATAGTAAAATCTTGAGCAACATCTGGAAATACATCTGCAACCAACTCCTTAGACGAAATATTTTCAATCGTACTTCCCGTACTTACTCGGCCGGTCTTGAGTGGAGCATAAATACGTTTCCACACAAAGCCAGATGTAAGCTCGTGAGATGTAGTTGTAATTTTAGATTTAAACTGTGACTTGAGAGTCACTTCTGTATTATCTGGCAGCGTGTTATCTAGTGTATCTGTCGGGATACTCACGAGCATCGTGTAGTCACGCACATTTGCAACAATACTACGTGGCCCAAGATAAGTTTCTACAGTGCCTAGTTGAGTAGGGTTGGGCAGTAGTCTAAAACTTCCTTCTTGCGTAACCTTATCATTAAGATATAGGCTATAATTTACCACACCACTACGTTTTGTAAAACTAGGAGGAATATAAAACTGTGGTGTATTATTAATCGCTTCGGGCTCTATAACAATCGTAGCATAGGTACTAGAGAGTATGAGATAAGCCTGTCCAGCAGCAATAGTAGTGTCACCCATCGTGGTAATGTAGATTCCCTTTTCTGTAACTGTAGTATCCTCTATGTCATTTATAGATAGTGTTATAGCCGTAGCTGTTACTTCAACGGGTTCTTCTTTACAACTAGACATACCGAAGCATATGAGTATACTCATATATAAAAGTAAATGCGATATGTGGGTGTGGCGCTTCATTATTTTGGGTTACCTACATAGTTATTTGTGATGATGGTGATATATGCATACGGCATACCTGCTACAGGTATAAACGTACGGTTAGTTCCAGCATCGTTGCGTTGAGGCACCACCTTATCAGAGATACTCTGGTTAGGTAGTCCATTTACAGAGGCCGTAGCTAGTCCAGATGCAACCTCTGTAGGTAATGCATCTGTATAAAGTACTTCAGAAAAAGGGCGTTTGCGTTGCTGGCGCACACTCTCATCTATATATCTGCTTTCTACCCATAACAACTCCTTGTCTTCATTATAGTAACCTATGAGTAGTTGTGGTATGGTCGCTTCTTCTATACTCGTATTAAAGAGAAAACCATTTAATGTTGTGTCTTTTTGTGTGACATTAAAAAGGTCTGCAGCTTGGTAAAGATCTGTAGTCGCTACGTTTGCGCTTACTTGTACCTCAAAGTTTACTGGGATATCTGTAAGATCTACCTCTGTAAATGTATCTGGCTCGTAGGTAGTAGGCTTTTCTTCTAGCGCAGATGCCCAAGCAATACCCTCAAAGTTTATACGATATAGCGTTGTTTCCTTAGGCAGTAGTTTATGCTTTACTACATCTTTTGCATTAAATCTTGCCAGCTCCTCATTTTCTTCATTATACAAAGCTCCTGTCACAGAGATATCTGCAGGAATATTATCTACATTTTGTATTTCGCCTACAATAGCATAGGTTGTGTCTAGCTGTACCAGTCTTGCAGAGAGTACCTCTACAACGGGCTGTTTAAGTACATCTTCGTGAAAGGTTTGCTCTGAGGTGACGGCACGCTTACCGTGATTATAATACCTAGTGCCACTTTGTATGAGTAATTGCTCTGGTGGGATGTCTGGATCTACCTTTTGAGGTATAATGTACCACTTGCTCTTCTTTTTAATGAGCTCCAGCTCATCTTGAGTTTGTATCTCCTTGAGGGGTGTAATCCAGGTAGCATCTACAACACCTTGTGCAGTTGTGTCTGTCTTAGGGGTTATATCTATGTGCAAGCTATCTAGCTTTGCATATGAACTTAACAGACCATCTGAGACAGATATCTCAAGCATAAACTGTGAGAGTTTTTTATCACTCTCTGGATCAAGATAAGAGTGCGCACGCTCAAATTCTTTAAAATCTACAGCATCATAATAGGCCGTGACCACATTTCTTGCAGAGAGTTGTGTGGTGTTTTTTACATAAAATAGATATCCTGCATAGGCTATTATAATGAGTAAAACAATCGTCCATAAAATAGAAGCCCAATATAATAGGGATGGTGCTCGCTTGTATTTTGCAGCAAATGCAAAATATAATGGAAGCTCATTTTTTCTATTAAAAGATCGCGTCCACAAGGCACCTAGATGCAATAGTATTGCGAGTATTACTGTTGAGAATGGAATGATGCCCCACATAAGTTTTAAAACTAGCGGTGCATCTTCTCTAGGCAGCACACTAGGTAAGGGAGCAATACCTGCTTTTTCCCAAACCATAATACCGTTTTCTAGTAAGCTTAATCTGTGCCAGCCAGCAAAGTAGAGTAGTGGGTCATAAAATTTATCATTAGAAAACACATATTTTAAATGATACTTTTCTGGTACCGTAAGAAACTGCTGTAGCGAGCCTATTCCTTCTATACCTCTATATTTTGAGTTTTCGAGACGCTCTACCGCTCGTGTGGTAAGCTCTGGTAGCCTTCTAGCAGAGTGGTAATCTCCATCTACCGTGGTTGCCTTAGTTTGTGCAGAGAGCCACGCCATCTGGTCTCCAAAACCTAGTGGTAAGTATCGCCATTTATAATGCTCATCTTCATTTAAGAAGTTTACAATAGGCGTCATCTTAATTACATCTGGCTGGCTCGGTCTAAATTTTCCTAGGGTAATTGTAAAAATGGCAATAAAAATAAATAGTAGCGATAAAAATGCTCCAGATGCTCTATGCACCAGCGTTCCCCATTTTTCTTGCAAGTAGTCCTTATAATCTCCCTCTACAAAGCGATAACAAAATTCGCCAAAAACCGGCAGCGCCATTATAGATGCCCATAATGTAAAGCGGTCTAGTGTAAGGATATTAAAGGCATTTTCTCCTAGCATTGCCAGCGGTATAGGTGTAGTACCACCAGTACCCAAAATAAAAAGTAATGTAAATGAGATGCCAAAAAATAAAAGGCGCTTGCTATAATATCTATAAAAGAAATAAGGAAGCAAGAACATTAAAAGTCCCCAAGGGATCACAAAAAACACCAGTCCAGAGGAGAGTACTTCAAGAAAGCTGTCACGCGACCCGTGCGGTATAGGCACCTGCGTGATGGGATTATTTTTAGTATTTACCCAATACGGTAAGATGCACGTGATGATAAGAAACAAGGAACATCCTCCAAATATGATGATGCGTCTTAGGTGGGTCCATACCGCTTTCGCGAAAGCGATAACAGTCACCTCCTTTGTACTATTAACCTTTTCTCTCGCAGCATCCATTACCACCATTCCTAACAGCGGGAATATGAAGAAAACCATACCAAAGATAGGAGTCACGTGATGCGATGTAACCGTGACCGAGAGTAATGCCAGTGCTTTAAAGAGGTGCCGTTTGCGCGCAGTTTTTACCCAGAGATATATCTCCGGTAGGCAATGCATTAATACAGAGATCCCTATAATACTAGGTAGTTGGCCAAATATATGGAGCGTCTCTACAAAGGAAGAACTAAATACGGCTAGCACCGCAGCATAACCAGCGACCTTTTTATTAGGTATAAGCACCATCGTAAAGCGATACACTCCAGTAATAAATAGTACAACTCCCGTGAGGGCGACGGTAAACATCCCAAATTTAAGACCACCTATATAAGAGAGCGCTCCTATAGTTTGATGCACCAGTGGTGGGTATCCCATTACTGTAAAGCCAGTATACCAGCTATAACTCCACGGCTCAAACCAGTTAGTCGCATAGTGATTTGCAAAAAACAGGTGTATAAGAGCGTCATAAGTGCGCTCTACAGTAAAAAACATAGCCGTCCCGTGGAAAATCATTCCGAGGAGTACGGCACTTACTAAATATTTGTTAGTTCTAGACTGTTTCATTTGGGAGTGAAAAGATACCCTTTTTAATATTCTGATTCAAAGATAGTTCTTTCGATGAATGGTTCATCCTTCGACGAATGGTAACCGTCGATACAAAGAATCCAGCCATCGAAAATTCAAAAAAATAGCTGCAATCTGGAGGTATGTTTGTCTTGTAAAACAATAACAACACACAAAAACACACATTATGAAAACTGGAATAATCATCCCTTGCTACAACGAAGAAAAGAGACTTAACACAGAAGCATTTGTAAACTTCATTAAAGAAAATCGCGATTACCACCTATGTTTTGTAAACGACGGTAGTAAAGATAAAACGCTAGAGGTTCTTTATAGTATGAAAGAACAAGCGCCTAATGCAATAAGCATTGTAGATGTAAAAAAGAACTCTGGTAAAGCAACCGCTGTAAGAGCAGGAGCTAGATTTTTATACAGCAAGTCTACTATCTCTACGATAGGATTTATGGATGCAGACCTTTCTACAGACTTCAGAGATTTTAAGGACCTCGTTAAAACTCTGAAGACTGAGGGAAAGCTCGTAGTATTCGGTTCTAGAAACGCTTTAGGAAGCGGTGAGATAGAGCGTAACTTTATGAGAAATATGTTTTCAAAATTTGTGAAGCAGTTTATCTTATTAATCTTAGGATTACCTATAAGAGACACGCAGTGTGGAGCAAAAGTATTTACAAGAAGCATCGTACCTGCAGTATATGACAAAGCTTTTACTAGTAGATGGTTATTTGACGTAGAGATCTTCTTACGTCTTAAAAAGTACTTAGGTAAAGAAAACACGATGAACAACATCTTTGAGCAGCCACTTATGAGATGGGTACACGTAGATGATTCAAAATTAGGAATGAAAGACGCTTTACAGATCCCTATGAATCTTACACAAATCTGGTTCAACTATGCTTTTCAAAGCAATACAGCAGCAAACATTATACCTACAAACTTTGCTGTAGATACTATGGTACCAGAACTTTCTATAGCAGCATAATAATTACTGTTTCCTAGTCCCCATAAAACATCATTAATCCACATCAAATCTACTATTATGAACATCTATCC
>JAHDEV010000086.1 GCA_020628615.1 Dokdonia sp. | reverse complement strand
ACAAAGTAATTGAAGAAAGTGTAGATGACCCTCGTTATCACGTACTTTCTGGAGTGTTAGACACAGAGGCATAAGCAATATCAAAAATAAAACTTGTCGAAGGGGATACACACCCCTCAAAAACAATAGAGACAATCTCTAACGAGCTATAACACTCATATCAACCATTGAGTTGAAAGACAAAAAAAAGGCGCTATAAAGCGCCTTTTTTAATATCGAATAGTATCCAACAACTATGACATATTAAGAACCTATAAAACCTACACCCGCTGTCGCGTGTGACTGTGTATCAATAAGTATAAATGACCCTGTTTGCTTATTATCTAAAAACTGATCATTGAGCACCTGCTTACTAAGCTGTATAGTTACCTTACCTATATCGTTAAGCACAAGTTTATCTGTAGCATCTACACCAGAAAAGTCTGTATGTACAATGCTATTTATACTTTTTACTTTTCCTAAAATTTGAGCCGTACCCTGCTGTACTAAGTATTTTGTACCCGGTACGAGTGCATTATTATCCATCCAGCATACGGTAGCCTGTAGCTCCTTAGTAAGACTAGGTGCTTGCGCACTTTTAACTAAGATATCACCACGACTTACGTTTACATCATCCTCTAGCGTGATGGTACACGAGTTACCAGCATCTACTTTAGTAAAAGATGAATTATAAAATAAAATATCTTTTATTACAGAAGATCTACCAGAAGGAAGAACCGTCACAGCATCACCTACTGCTAGCGTTCCTCCAGAAACTTTACCTGCATATCCTCTAAAATCGTGATATTGATCCTGCTTAGGGCGTATAACAGTTTGCACCGGAAACCTTGCTCCCACCTCCTCTACTTGAGAAGGATTTAATTGTTCTAAATGTTCTAGCAAAGTCTCACCGTCATACCAAGGCATCTCAGTAGAGGCATTTACCACATTATCACCTTTTAAAGCACTTATAGGCACAAAAGTGATACGTTGCGCTTTAAACTGTTGCTTTTGAGTAAGCGCTCCAAAATCTGAAACAATCTTATTAAAAGCCTCCTCATTATAATCTACAAGATCCATCTTGTTTACAGCAACTACAATATCTTCTACACGTAGTAAATCGTTTATAAAAAAGTGACGGTACGTTTGCTCTACCACTCCTTTACGTGCATCTACAAGAATAATAGATGCTTGTGATGTAGATGCTCCAGTCACCATATTACGAGTATACTCCACGTGTCCAGGTGTATCTGCAATAATATAGCTCTTCTTTGCCGTGCTAAAATAGATGTGTGCTACATCTATAGTAATCCCCTGCTCGCGCTCTGCTACCAGACCGTCAGTTGCAAGTGAGAAGTCTAGATAATCAAATCCATTTGCCTTACTCTTCTTTTCTATCGCCTCGAGTTTATCTGTGGTGAGCGATTTAGTATCATATAGTAACCTCCCTATTAGGGTACTCTTACCATCATCTACGCTTCCAGCGGTTGCTATCTTTAATACGTCCATTGTATTGTGTGTCTTAATCTTTGAATTTCTTTTACGCTTTCGCGAAAAGTTAAACAGCCTTACCTCCTAGAAGTATCCCTGTTGTTTACGTTTTTCCATTGCGGCCTCAGAGCGCTTGTCATCTATACGAGCACCACGTTCTGAAATGGTAGAGGTACGTATCTCTCCTACTACTTTCTCAATAGTATCTGCTGTAGAAAGTACTGCTGCTGTACACGACATATCACCTACCGTTCTAAAACGCACTGTGCGCTCTACAACCTCTTCATCTTCTGCTCTGAAAACTACATCATCTTGTGCAGACCAGAGCATACCATCTCTTAAGAAGGTCTTGCGCTGGTGTGCAAAATAGATGCTAGGAATTTCTATTTTTTCTGAAGCAATATAGCTCCATACATCTAGCTCTGTCCAGTTACTTATAGGAAACACGCGCACATTCTGACCGTGATCGATATTTCCGTTTAAGAAGTTAAATAACTCTGGTCGCTGGTTCTTTTCATCCCACTGTCCAAAATCATCACGCACAGAAAAGATACGTTCCTTAGCTCTTGCTTTTTCCTCATCACGACGTGCACCACCTATAGCCGCGTCAAATTTAAACTCCTCTAGCGCATCTAGAAGTGTGGTGGTTTGCAACATATTACGACTGGCATATTTACCAGTCTCTTCTGTCACTCTACCTTCATCTATGGCATCTTGTACGTTACGTACTATAAGTTCAAGCCCTAGCTCTTTTACAAGCTTATCTCTAAAGGCAATTGTCTCTGGGAAGTTATGACCTGTATCTATGTGAAGTAATGGAAAAGGAATCTTAGCCGGAAAAAAGGCCTTTTGTGCTAGTCGTACAAGCGTTATACTGTCTTTACCTCCAGAAAATAATAATACCGGACGGTCAAACTGAGCCACGACTTCTCTAAAAATGTAAACCGCCTCACTCTCTAATGGATTGAGTGCAAGAGTAGCCTTTGTATCTGTAATAGGTTGTGTTGTAGTATCCATAATTTTTTTAAAGGTGTATGCCGCACTCACGGTGTGCTAGCACTTTTGTAGGATCATAATAATCTGTCTCGTTAGAAAGATTATGCTCCTTAAGGTAGACATCTAGATCACTATCACTATAATTATAAAACGGACTCACTTTAAGTACGCCTGCTTTACTTACACTAAATATATCTAGCGAGTCGCGCAGAGCGGTTTGCCCCTTGCGTAAGTTTGTAAACCACACATCTGGCTTTTGTGTTGCCATTGCTCTAGTAAATGGTTCAATCTTTACTTGCTCTGTAAACACTGCGTGCTGTGGGTCATCTATAGACGGGATACCCATAAGGATATCTCTATGAGCCCTCGTTTGTTTTGGCACATAGAGATCTATTTGTAAGTCTAGCATCTCTATAAGCTCTTGCGCGTGTGTGTAAGTTGCTTTTGTGTTATAACCCGAGTCACACCATACAACAGGCAGTTGTGGTGCTACTTGTGTCACTGCGTGTAGCAATGCTCCCTCGTAGGGTCTAAAATTTGTTGTTATAATAGGTTTGCTAGCCTGTGCTATGGCGTAGCTTATTACCTCTTGCGGCGTTGCTGTTGCAAAGCGCGCGTTGAGGGCGTCTATATCACTTGCTGTGTACATAGTTATGATGCGGTTTTTCCCCAGTTAATTTTATTCCAGATGCGCTCGTGCGCAAAGTAAAGAATAAGTTTTGTTAAAAAATCAATAGAGGCAATAGAAGTGGCTAGTAACCACTCCCCTGTTAATAGGTATGAAACAAAAAGAGTGTCTAATGTACCAACGAGTCTCCAGCTTAGTGCCTTTACGATACTACGCATAGGCTTTTCTGAAGTTTTATCTTTTTGGTATGATTTACTTTTCTCTTTGTCTTTTTGTAAAAAGATTTGATCTAAAATCATTGTTTTGTCTAATATACATCTATTAATCTATGGGATTACTAGACTAATGGGCAAAAGTAAGTAAATTTTTGGGCTGAGCAACAATTTTAGCATTGCTTTTACATTTAAACATAGCCCACAAACGACTCAACACATTAACATACAGTAGATTACTCACACCAACCTATATATAAACTCAACTCTGCACTTAGAAATTATACCCTTAAATCTTCTCGCTAGCCCCGATTGTAATGAAAATCCCGCAATGTAGCGCAGCGCAATGAGGAATTGCAATGTAAAGCGGGATACTACTTTTAACGAGATGCTCCTGCCCTAGTGCTCCTTAACAGAACACGTTAAACAAAAAAACCTCTTGAGAAAGCTCAAGAGGTTTTTTTATAAGGGTTATGAAGTGGTCTTACTGATTCATAGAAATCAAGAATTCTTCATTATTTTTTGTGCTACGTATACGATCACTCATAAACTGCATTGCCTCTACTGGGTTCATATCTGCTAGATACTTACGTAATACCCACAGGCGTTGTGAGGTGTCTTTACTGTGTAGTAAGTCATCACGACGTGTAGATGAAGAGGTAAGGTCTATTGCTGGGAAGATACGGCGGTTTGCAATATTGCGATCCAGCTGTAGCTCCATATTACCAGTACCTTTAAATTCTTCAAAGATTACTTCGTCCATTTTTGAACCGGTCTCTGTAAGTGCTGTTGCAATAATAGAGAGTGATCCTCCACCTTCTATATTACGTGCTGCTCCAAAGAAACGCTTAGGTTTATGTAGTGCATTTGCATCTACCCCTCCTGAAAGTATCTTACCAGAAGCTGGCTGTACGGTGTTATATGCTCTTGCGAGACGTGTGATAGAATCTAGTAGTATTACTACATCGTGACCACACTCTACGAGGCGTTTTGCCTTCTCAAGTACAATGTTTGCCACTTTTACGTGCTCGTGTGCTTCTTTATCAAAGGTAGAGGCTACAACCTCTCCCTTTACATTACGTTGCATATCTGTTACCTCTTCTGGTCGTTCATCTATAAGGAGTACAATCTGGTATACCTCTGGATGGTTTGCAGCAATGGCATTTGCCACGTCTTTAAGTAACATTGTTTTACCCGTTTTAGGCTGTGATACTATCATACCACGTTGTCCTTTACCTATAGGTGCAAACATATCCATCACTCGTGTTGAGATACTGGCTTGACGCTCTGCTAGGTTAAACTTTTCTGTAGGAAATAATGGCGTGAGGTGCTCAAAAGAGACGCGATCTCTCACAATATTAGGGTTAAGACCGTTTATACGGCTTACTTTAATAAGTGGGAAGTACTTTTCTCCCTCTTTTGGCGGGCGTATCACACCTAGTACAGTGTCTCCAGTTTTAAGACCAAAGAGACGTATTTGTGATTGTGATACATAAATATCGTCTGGTGATGCTAGGTAATTATAATCTGAGCTACGTAAAAAGCCGTAACCATCTTGCATAATATCTAGTACTCCCTCGCTTTCTATAATACCTTCAAACTCATAATCTGGCTCGCGGTAGCGGTTGCGATTATCCTTATTACCGTTGTTACCGTGTGTATTACCATCTTTCTGGTTACGGTTATTACGGTTATTATTGCGGCTATTATTATTGTTACGATTATTATCGCGAGATGATCGCTTGTCGTTGCTCTGGCGATTGTCATTGCTAGAACGCTTATCGCTATTATTATTATTAGGACGCTTGTCTTTATGAGCATCGCGTTTTTGAGGTGTCTTTGCCTCTTCTGTATCTTTTACCTTAGCTTTTGCTGGCTCACGCTTTACAGCTTCCTTCTTTGCTGGAGCCTCTTTTTGAGCTGGGGCTTCTTTTTTATCTTCTAGAGTAGTAGCTTTTGCCTCTGTACTAGCCTTAGGTGCTCTAGGTGTACGTGGCTTACGCTCTTGCTTAGGCTTAGGTGCTGGAGCAGCTTCTTCCTTACCTTTTGGCACTACGGCCTCTACCTTTTTTGGGTCTGCAGCTTGCAGGTCTAATATTTTATAAACTAGATCTAGTTTTTTTAAGGATCTAAACTTAGGAACGTTTATCCCTTTTGCAATTTCTTGAAGCTCGGGAAGCTTCTTTGCTTTTAATTCTGAAATGTCAAACATCTAATAATGTAGTAAATTAAAAATCGAGTGATTATTATGTACCAAAAGAAGAATTTGATACGAATATTGAAGTAATTAAATAACAAGCGGAGAGCTTGTTATGATATTATACAACAATGATACAATTTTATTTTTAAAGTTTTCTTAGCAATATCACAAAATGAAACTTATTTTTGCTGGTATATAAAAAATGTAAAAGATTTGATACAACGTATTCAAACCATTTATTTATTACTTGCAGCGCTTGCCTCTTTAGGCTTGCCGTATGCCTTTAGCCTGTATGCAGATGCTGCGGGTGAAGCTGTATGGGCTGCAGATGAGGTACTTTATATTACTCTTTTTAGTGTAAGTGCTGTACTCTCATTTATTTCCATATTTTTATGGAGCAAAAGACAAAACCAATTCGTCTTAGGACGTCTTAATATCTTATTAAACTTTGTTTTATTAGGTGTATTGGTATATCGATCACAAATCTTATCTGGAGGGACGGCGGTTCTTGAGAAGGGTATTGGGATGATCATTCCGCTTGTTTCTATCGTTTTACTAGTCTTGGCAAACAAGGCAATCAAGCGCGATGAAGATCTTGTAAAATCTGTAGATAGATTACGATAGACTTATAAAATCTTAGTTTTATTAGTGCGTAGAAGCCTCCTTTTAATCTTGGGAGGCTTTTTTTTATGCACAGCTTTTAAAAGGAAGAACAGTATTGTGGAGGTTTTATAGATTTTACGCTTTCGCGAAAGCGGGATCCCCTCCAGAAAAATTGAGCCACCCGAAGCTAAAACTATAGCGTCTTAAATAAGTGTATATTTAAACCATCAATTAAAAACAAAACAATACAGGCTATCTTGTAATCCTGGTAGTTACCGGGAGCTTCGCTTAGTTATAGAGTGACTAGTTGTATAACGAGCTTTACAAATTAACACCAAGAGCGTTTTGCTAACCACATTATCAAAGACTAGCTTTTGATAGTCTTAATATTGTAAAAAGAACGTGATTTATTAATGTGTGAATTCAATTTAAATTTTTTTAATCTTATTATAATAGCATCTGTATTTATAGGTTTCACATTTGGGCTACTACTTATTTTCACTAGACGGATAAATCAAAAGGCTAATGTATTACTAGGCCTAGTAACGTTCATTATTGTTTTTTGGAACATATGGGTATTGAGTATAGATTTTCAAATAACAAATTATCTACCACATTTTTACTTGATACCGTTAAACTATTCATTAGCTCTTGGTCCCTTATTGTATTTGTATGTAAAAAAGACAACTAACTTTAGTTACCACCTTTCTAAGAGAGATAGTATTCATTTCTTGCCTGTAATTATAGAACTATGCGTACATATTATTATTAGTCAAGATGCTCTTTCAAATAATGTTATTGGTATAGAAACAGAAACTTATCTTATACTAATGCCTATTACTCAACTTCTGGCAATTATCTCTATTATAACCTATTGTATATATGCACTTAGATTAATAAAAACCTATCATTCTTGGCTCAAGAAAAACTATAGTAATAATGATGCATATAGTTTAAGGTGGTTGTACAGATTACTTATCTTATTTGCAATACTTTGGTTTTTATTAGTGCCCTATACGTTTATAGACTATATAATCTATGATTTTCAATTAGATATAAGTGACTATTACCCTATTTATATGCTACTCTCTATTATAACAATTTGGATTAGTGCAGAAGCATTTTTAAGACCTGAAATAATTTTACTTGAGGCTAACAAACAAAATGATATTTACAAGACTAACTCATCTCAAGAAACCACAAAAAGTCCCTCTGAAGAAATCTTAACCAAAGCATCTTGGCTAAAAGAACAGATGGAAACTAATCTTTTTTACCTTAATTCAGAATTAACATTAAAGTCTCTGGCAGATAATCTCAATATACATCCCAATTTATTGTCCAAAATAATAAACGATGGCTTAGGTAAAAACTTTTCTGACTTTGTAAATGAATATCGTGTAAATGCCATTATTGATAAATTACACAGTGATAAATACGATCACATAACGCTATTAGGAATGTCTTATGAATGCGGTTTCAATTCAAAAACTACTTTTAATAGGGTTTTCAAAAATATTACGGGCGTAACTCCTATATATTATAAAAAGTCAATAAAAAGTACCCCTAAGAAGGGTTAAAATTAGTGCCATTCTATAATATGGGGCTTTTGATACTTTACTTACGTACTAGATTTGATGAATATTTCAATCAAAAATTAAATGACATTTATGAACTCAAACTATTACTTAGTGCTCCTTGCTTGTTTAATAATATCTTGCAAAGGTAAGACGCAATCAACCACAAAAAATTCTCAAACAAATGAAATAGAGAATTTGCATTTTTCAAAAGTTGACTTTAAAAAAAATAAGCCTACATCAAATAATTATTCAACCAGTTTTACGCTCAATAAAGATAAGTTTCTCGGCATTGACTTTACCCTAGAAAAACCCCTTATTGAAAGTATTAAATCGCTAGCACCACACTTATCACAAGATCAATTATTAAATAAGGGAAATTTTCAGTTTTCATTTTTAGTTGATGGTGAAGTAATTTATGTAGAAAACCTAAACAAGGGAGCAGGAACAATTGACTCAAAAACTACGCAACTCAAACATTTAGTACCATTAGTGTATCCTACACAAATTGACTTTTGGGGCTGGTTTATGTGGTCAAAGTTTATGAAACTAGGAGGAGGTCAAGATGTTCTTCTAGAAGGCAATCATTCTTTAAGTATCGAAGTAAGACCATATATAAAAGAAGATACATTAAAGATAGGCGAGATTCTTGCAAAAGGTAGTATTAACACACAAGCGTTTATAGATAAGAGCTTAGTCCCTATTCAAAAAATACAACCTGAAAGTGGTTGGGAATTATCTAATGATACTTACAACAGTGCTAAAATAGAAGCTCTAAATACAAAAATTGCACAAGGACGTTTTGAAGATATTAATGGCATAGTGGTTATTAAAGACAATAAGCTTTTAATAGAAGAATACTTTAATGGTGAGAACAGAAATAGCTTGCACGACCCAAGATCTGTGGGTAAAACAATTGCTTCAACAATGATGGGAATTGCAATTCAAGAGGGCTTCATAAAAAACGAAAACGTCTTATTAAAAGATTTTTACAACCTAAAGTCTTTTGATAATTATAGTCCTAAAAAAGATGCTATAACCTTAAAATCTCTTTTAACAATGAGTTCTGGGCTTCTTGGTGATGATGCAGACTATAGCAACCCGGGAAATGAAGAAAATATGTACCCTACAAAAAATTGGGTGAAATTTACACTTGATTTACCTATGCAACAAGGTAGAACTATAGGAGAAGACTACATTTATTTTACAGCAGGTGTAGTGGTACTAGGAGATGTCATACATCAATCTGTCCCTAATGGTTTAGTGTCTTACGCAGATAAAAAACTATTTAACCCTCTTGGTATAACCGATTATAAGTGGCAATACACACCTCAAAAAGTTGGTAATACCGCTGGCGGGATACAGTTAAGAGCTATTGATTTTGCCAAATACGGACAATTATATAAGAATAATGGAAAATGGAATGGCAAGCAAATTTTAAGTAAACAATGGGTTAAAAAGAGCTTAGCTAAGCAAGTAAAACAACCAACAGAAAATGGTCACTATGGCTATTTATTTTGGAATAAAGTCTATAAATATAACGACAAAGAATATGAAGTATCTTATTGTAGCGGAAGAGGTGGAAATAAGATTTTTATTTTCAAAAACATCCCATTTGTCATCGTTATAACTTCTTCGGCATATAATAGTCCCAGTGCCCATACTAATGTTGATAAGATGATAAGTGAATATATTTTACCAGCAATAATAGATAAAGATTAACGCCATTTCCCTTCTTTTAAAAAGATATTTGCTGCTGTGGTATGAGTGATTTTTTTGCTTTCTTCTACGTACGCTTTCGCGAAAGCGGGATAACTATTAATCTTAATAGCTATCGAGAGTGGGAATCGCTTGTTTTGATGATCATTTAAAAAAACTTTGACGCAACCAATCAGTAAATTTGACATCTTAATAAAAAGAGCCACAATGAAAAGAATATTTTTAATTTTCGGAATTTTATTTAGTCTATTTATATTTTTTACAAGCTGCTCTGATGAGGAGAGTACAGAAGCAAATATCAGAATCAAAAACGTTAGTAGTGAAAACTACCAAAATGTTTCTGTTCTAACTTTTTCGCTTGAAAATCTCGAATCAGGTGACTTATCTGAATATCGACAATTTGAAAGGGCATATAGAATTGCATCAGTATCATTAGAAATAGATGGAGAAAATTTTGACCTTCAAATAATTGATTTTGTTGGAGAAGAACCACTTGAAAGTGGAAATTACACCTACGAAATTGGACTGAATCAAAATGGAGATTCTTTAACTTTTGATTTGGTTAAAGAATAAATGCCTTAAGTCTAAAGAACTCTGTTAAAAACCACGTTTACTTAGACAGGACTAGATGGTGCTTTTAAGCTCGTTTTGACCTATAGCTCTCATCGTAAGTTTTTATTGGTTTTATTAAAAAAGGCTTTCTATTTTAGAAAGCCTTTAAAAGTAATTTTTTTATTTAACAGGTAACAACTCTTCATTTTTTAATGCCGCATCAACATCTACAGTTATATATTTATGACTGTTAAAAAACCTTCCTGAATCAGCAAGTTTTATTGTTGCGACTTTCTTTCCATTACTTTTCTCTTTAATTGAGGTTATTACCACTCTTTGACCTTTAACATTCTCGTAATTTGCAATTCCTCCTTTTTTTATAATAAAGTTTGCCTTCGGAAAATTGATATGCTTATAACTATTATAATCTACAGTACCTATTTGAAAAACATCACCTTCATTAAAACTTGATTGAGGCTCTTGAGCATACAAAGAGACTGAAATAAATAACGCTAACACTGAACTTAAAATGTAATTTTTCATAATATTAAATTTAATATTGACAATACCTAATTTTGAAGAATCTTCAAAATATCAACACAATAAAATTGATAGTTAAAAATAAGGACATAATAATTGAAAATAATTTAATAAAAAGTTAAACAACAAAAAACTGAGTTAAAAATCACCTTTCCTTAGACGAGGCCAATCGGTGGCTTTGGGGCTCATTGTGATTTGTAATTTTCATCATAAATATTTCCTCATTTTATAATGGTAATAGCTTGTTTTAAAAGGTTATTTGATGCTGTGATAT
>JAHDEV010000085.1:2343-10995 GCA_020628615.1 Dokdonia sp. | reverse complement strand
GTTTGTTATATGGAAATAACAGATATTGAGAGTGTTAATGCATTTGAGGTAGATAATCAGCTACTTATGGATTTGTTTCCAGATCAGAAAAATATGGTGCATACTACTGTAGGAAATAACAAGAAAAGTTTCTTGCTCACTGCGGGAAATGCTAAAGGGTTGTTAAAATTTTAAAAATTATCCTAAAACACTGCTAAGGATGGCTATTTTTAAAGCTAAAACTAATTCAACACACTTATGATTCGTTACTCGTATATGCTGCTCGCAGCATTTTTACTTCTAGGTACAAGCGCTTTTGCCCAAGAAGAACAAACAGAAGAGCGTGCAATGGGGCACGAAAACACAAACAGGTTTAGACAACTTTATAATGAGATGTCTACACCAAATCAGTACAGAACTGCATCTGGAGCGCCTGGTCACGCCTACTACCAAAACAATGCAGATTATAAAATGCAAATTGAACTTAATGATGACACACACATCATTAACGGGTTTGAAACAATTACGTACACAAATAACTCTCCAGATGATCTTGAGTATCTATGGGTACAACTTGATCAAAACGTAAGAGAGAAAGACTCACCAGCCAAAGAGAAAAATGGTGGGGGAGTAGGTGCTGTATCACAGCCTGGTTCTTTTGTAGGATCATATATGAAAAGTGAGCCTTTTGATGGAGGTTTTAAAATACAAGAAGTAAAGTCTAACGGTCGTAACCTTAATCACACGATTAACTGGACGATGATGCGCATAGATATGCCACAGCCTCTTAAAGCTGGCGAGTCTTACACTTTTTCTATAAAGTGGAACTACCTTATACCAGAGCACACCGTAGATCGTGCTAGATCTGGATACGAGACTTATAAAGACGGTAATAAAGGATATATCATAGCACAGTTCTTCCCAAGAATGGCAGTATATAATGATGTAGAAGGATGGCAAAACTACCAGTTCTGGGGTAATGGTGAGTTTGCATTACCTTTTGGAGATTATGAAGTAGATATCACAGTACCAAAAGATCACTTACTTGATGGTACAGGTGAGATTGTAAACTTAAAAGATGTTTACAGTAAAGAAGAAATGAAGAGATGGGAGCAGGCAAAAAAATCTTATGACAAGCCAGTAATCATCCGTACTCAAGCAGAGGCAGAAAAAATGGCCGCTGGAAAAATGAAAGCAACACAAACGTGGAAGCTTAGAGCAAAAAATGTACGTGACTTTGCATTTACATCATCACGTCGTTACATAATGGATGCTCAAGCAGTAAAGTTTCCAGAGCGTGATGTAATGGCTATTTCTATCTATCCACCAGAAGGAAACCCTTTATGGGAGGAGTACTCTACAAAAGCGATTGTACAAACACTAGATACCTACTCAAAGTATACTTTTAACTATCCTTACCCAAAGGCTATTTCTGTACACGCAAAGGGTCAAGGTATGGAGTACCCTATGATTTGTTGGAACTACGGTCGTCCTAACGAAGATGGAACGTACAGTGATAGGACAAAGTTTGGTATGATTTCAGTAATCATACACGAGGTAGGTCACAATTACTTCCCTATGATTGTAAATAGCGATGAGCGCCAGTGGGGATGGATGGATGAAGGTCTAGATACCTTTATGCAATATCTTACAGAGCAAGAATTTGGTCAAAACTACCCAGAAGCTATAAAAGGAAATGATGCATATCCATCAAGAAGAGGGGCGCCTTCTAAAATAGTAGGATATATGAAAGGAAACCAAGAGTATATAGCTCCTATTATGTCTAACCCAGAAAATGCTTTTAACTTAGGTGCAAACGCATATGGTAAGCCAGCAACTGCTCTTAACATCTTACGTGAGACAGTAATGGGGCACGATCTTTTTGATCACGCATTTAAAACATATGCGCAACGCTGGATGTTTAAACACCCTACACCAGAAGATTTCTTCCGTACGATGGAAGATGCATCTGCAGTAGACCTAGATTGGTTCTGGAGAGGATGGTTTTACAGCACAGATTATGTAGATATAGGACTTAAAGAAGTAAAGCAATATTACATTACAGATAATGTAACAGAGTCTGGTAGAGCATTACTGGCTCGTTATGGTGTGACAGATCCAAGCCAGATAGAAGCTATCTATGTGGTAGATGAAGATAGCCCAGAGTTTACAGAAGATATGAGAGGTAAAGATATGCTAGAAGCATCACCTACTCTTAAAGAATATCTTATGGACAACTTTACGCCAGAGCAGCGCGCAAAAATCAAAACACCTAAGTATTTATACAAAGTAGTTTTTGAAAAACCTGGAGGAATCCCAATGCCTATCATCGTAGAATATGAGTATGCAGATGGATCAAAAAAGAAGGTGACTTATCCTGCACAAGTGTGGAGAAAAAATGATGCAGAGGTAAGCAAGGCTATCGCTTCAGATAAAGAAATCGTAAAGGTAACGGTAGACCCAGATCTTGAGACGGCAGATATTGATACAGATAATAACAGCTGGCCTAAAGCTAAAAAGCTAGGTAAGTTTGATAAGTTTAAAAATAATTCAAAGGGCAACTAGTTCTAGCTGCACTTATGTAATACATTAGTAAAGCCGCCTCTCAATCGAGAGGCGGTTTTTTTTAGTGACATCCTCTACTCTCAACACTTGTGTAAACTAGTATAAGCCTTCTTGGATTCTATGTGTATATAATACCTCTTGTATGCAGTTATGATGTATAGAAGCTTTAAAGTAACGGTTAAAAAGACAGATGTGCAGGTTTACGCTTTCGCGAAAGCGTAATTAAAATCGTGCACTAAGTAATTCTTTTGCAGGAGACCTTTTTTTAAAACTTGTAAGACATTCCAAATTGTGCCCCTATATAATATGGTCTAAAGTTACTTAAGTTATTTGCATATGGATTGAGTTGATATCTAAAAACAGGCTCAACATTAAGGCGCCACTTTTTGTTTATATTGTAGTGACCTCCTAAACCAAAGTTAAAGGCAAGACTTAGTCCGTTAAGATTAGTTTCACGACCTACAAATATGGATTGCCCAGAGGCTGCTGTTGCATATATTTCATTATTACTCAGAATTAATAAGCTCAAACCAGGGTTTACACTAAAAGAAATACGTTTATTTATAAATCTATATTGAAAACCTACTGGAATCTCTATGTAAGAAATATTTTGCTCTATAGAGACTATATTATTTGTATTAAAAAAGCTTTGCGCTTCTGGAGAGCTTTCTGTACTACTACCGCTATTTAAGTTTGCTAAGTTTATAGCAGAAAGTTCATAAATATTAATATTTCCATCTGTTATAGATACTTGAAAGTTATCTGTTTGATACTTTAATGGAGCATAGCCTATTCCTAATCTAAGACTGCTTTTTTCGCTTAGTGTGTAGTCTATGCGCATACCATATCCTACAGTAGATATAGCATTACGCGGATTGTTTACTAGTCTGTCATCTATAGAAGACCCTTTGCTTACAGAACCGTAACTTAAAACACTGGTGTATGGGGAGATGGCAATCTCATATTCTGTAGCGTTTTTACGATCTTCGGCACGTTCTTCTTCTGTTTTAGGTAGTTTTATTTTTTTCTTTGCTTTTGTGTTTGAAGTGAGTGCCTTTTGCACAGCCTTGTTAATACTATCTGTTTTTTTCTTAATGACAGCTGTCACTTCTATAGCAGCTCGTTCTTTTTGCTGAGCAATCTCGAGTTCTAATGCTTTCTTGACCTCGGCTTTATACTTTGCAAGAGCCTCTTTATTACTTTTGGTAGTGTAAAGACGTTGAGGGATGTAACTTTCGTTACTGCGGTTACTGTTTGAAGCCGAAGTAGTACTGTTGTTTTTAAGCGCCTCAATTTCTACTAAAGAGTAATTGGTTTTGTTGCTAGAACCAGTAGCATTCATAGCAGGTGCTTTTGTAGCTAACCCTGATTGAATTATTGCTATATGTGAGTTGTAAGTGGTGTCTTGTTGTATTGTTTGTATTTTATCTTGCTGGCCAGTAGTTACTGTAGTGTTTTTATCTTCTGTAGATTTTGAAGTTGTGGTTAACGCATCTTTTATGTCAAGGCTATTAGAGTCTTTAGTGGTCTCGCTTTTTACTATGTATTGTTTCTCTTTTTTTATTACCACCTCTGGTTGAGCAAACCAAAGCAAGCTTAGTGCTCCTATAATAAAAGCTCCTCCAAAATAGTACCAAAATGGTGCTATACGACGGCCTTTAGTCTGGTCAAGTTCTGCGGCAATATTATCCCATAGTCTAGCATCTGGTGATTGCTCTATACCACCTAGACGCTCTTTAAAGAGTTTGCCTATGTCTTTTCTAGTTCCCATTTACTATGGAATTTTTTTGAGCAGCCGTTAAGGCTATTATTCTTTCTTTTAATATTAGTTTGGCTCTGTGCAAGTTAGATTTAGATGTACCTTGGCTTATATTTAAGGCTATTGCAATCTCTTTATGAGTGTAGTTATCCAGTTGGTACAGGTTAAACACTAGTCTATATCTATCTGGTAATTCTTGCACTAGCGTGAGTAATGTTTGCAATGGTATAGCCGTATCATCTTGGTCTATAGTAGTGTCCTCCTCTTGAACCTGATGATCATCTATAGATTCTAAATATGGTTTTCTCTTATATCTATCTATTGCTTTATTTATAACAATGCGCTTCATCCATCCTTCAAAAGAGCCTACATTTTTATAAGTATTGATTTTTGTAAATATGGTTACAAATGAGTCTTGAAGATTATCTTGTGCTTCATCTCTGTTTTTGCAATACTTCATACTAAGCGCAAAAAGTCTATCCTTGTATATATTATACAAAGACTGCTGTGCCTTACGGTCACCCTTTTTACATTTTTTTAAAAGCTTCTCTAGTTCCAAGAGATTTGATGTTAAACAGTGAGTATATAAAAAGCTTAAGATCTTTTGGGGTGTAAAAAGAGACCTTAAGCTTCAAATATATTAATGAGATATTTTCAATTTCATAGCAACTTTTTTCTGTTCTTCATAATAAAGACTAGAAGTTATAAAAAGGTTGCGTGAAAACGTAGTTTTTTATCAGTAAGGGTATTTATAAATGTAACAATGGGATTTATCTAAAATAAGAAACGCCCTTGGGTAGTGGTATGGCAAATAATCTTAATTTACCTCTGTGTTAATAGTAAAATCTATGTTGAGACCACCATTAACAGCTGTATTTGTTGAAGTAAAAACACGACCATCTGTAAGTAATAATTCAAATCTTGTTGTAAAAATATCACCAGCTGCAATGCTGGTAGGTGTATTGTTTGTGTTATTTAAAAACTGATCTGCTGTAATTGTTAGGTCATAGACTGGAAAGCTGTTTTCGCCGTTAATAAAGTTACTAGCCGCAATAGTCTCAAAAAGAATTTCTTGTTCTACAAGCGCTTCTGTACTGTCACCACTCATCTCAGACAGGTCGTAGTAAGTTACATACACTCTCATTTCTTCTAGAAGGGTCCCATTTTCATCATCCCTATATTCAAGTCTAGCTTCTAGTGAGCCCTGTGCATCCTCTTGAGAAATGGTGTTATTTGTGGTGCTTACTAGTTCTATTACAGCTCCATTTGAAGCCGAATCTCTAATACTGCTTAAGTTAACATTGTCATCATCACAGCTTGTAAGTACCATAATCAACGCGAGAAAGTAAATAGCTTTAAATTTCATAGTTATCCGATTTTTTGATTAACCATAGCAATGTACAAATCTGTTTCAAATGAGGCTAGACAAGTAAAGTTAACTATTATCGGGAGTTACTTAGTGATGGGTATGCGGTGATTACGCTTTCGCGAAAGCGTAATAATACACTGTTGAGACATTATTTTTTTTGGTCTTCTTTTTTGAAAATTTTTTCGAATGCATCGTAAACGGCTAGGTGTAACACATCGCCGTGGTCTTGTTTTTCAAAAAACTGAAAGTATAGTTTAGTGTTTCCAGTATTAAGGGCTACTAGTTTATCATAAAACCTCTGCATAGCTTCTTTGGCTCGTGCACCCTCATTACCTACTGCTATATAAATAGACTTTTGGCCGGTGTATGATTTTGGTGTGTCGTCATATAGCGATTGATCATCCCACCATAAACTAGGGCTTATAATCACGTAGTTGTCAAACATATCTGGGTTTTTAAATAAAATCTCAGAAGCTAGAAGTCCTCCCAGCGATTGACCTATTAATGTCTTTGTTTTACTTGTATTGTAGTTATTATCTATATAAGGTTGCACTTCCTTATCAATAAAGTTTATAAATGGAGTAGAGTGTCCAGATGTAGGAAACTCATCTTGATCTAGTTTGCTTTTTGAAGGCCAAGTAAAATCTTTTTTTCGATCTACATTAGAGATTCCTACAACTATAGATTGGGGAAGTACGTTAATCCAAGAAAAGGATCCAAATTGAACAAGACCAGAGATGTGTATAAAATCTTCATCTATAGACCCGTCTAGAAGGTAAATGACTGGATAAGATGTATTAACAGTAGCATCATAACCGTGAGGAAGGTAGATGTTGAGAACTCTATTCTCTTTGAGAATATTTGAACGCAAAGTAACTTTTTCTCCTATGGATAGTGGTTCTGTTTGATGAGTGAGCTTACTGTCTTGGGCAGCTAGAGTGATTGCATTTATGATAAGAAGAAAGTATAGAAAATGCGCTTTCATATAGGGGTGATGTTTATTTGATACGTATTGCAACTAGTTTAAATCTTACTAAAATAGTGGCTTATCCCAGATAGAATGCTCTGTACTGCATAAGCTGCGAGTATAAGTCCCATAATCTTACTTATGACAGTAATTCCATAATTGCCTATACGTTTTTGTAAATTATTTGCACCTAGTAAAATCAAACAAGTGAGACCTATAACTACGAGTACGAGCACAGTGGTTATAAGTTGCTCTTGTATGGAATATAAATGATTATCTGTGAGTAAAACAACTGCCATTATAGCTCCAGGAGACGCTATAGAAGGTATCGCAATAGGAAAGATAGTAACGTGTTTATAATCTGTGATGCCATTTTTTTCTTGATCTGGCTTGCCATCACCAAAAATCATAGTAAGGGCAAAGAGAAATAAAATCACACCTCCCGAAATCTGAAATGCGTCTAGCGAGACAGACATTCCCTCTAGTATAAGCTGGCCTATAACAATAAAAAAGAGTAAAATCATAAAGGCCATAACAGAGGCTCTTATGGCAATTTTCTTTTTATACCTTAAGTCAAACTCCTTAGTCGCCTCAAGGTAAACAGGTATGGTCCCTATGGGATCAATAACGGCAAATATGAAAAATATAGATGTTAGTATTTCTGTCATAGGTGTAGTTTATACGCCAAACTGGCCTAAGTGATAATCAAGGTGCTTATACTCAAGTTGCCCCCATTGCTCGTGAGTAAAGTGGCCAAACATAGGGTGCGGTTGCCACTCTTGTTGCTCACGTTTGTTATAAAAAGCATCTACCATAGATAGAAGTTTCTCACGTTCAAGATCTAGATCGCGGGTATCTGTGATTTTTGCTTCTGGTGCCGTAGGCAGGTTTTTACGCCAGGGCTTATCATTATATAACGATTTTTTAAATAGACGCATAATAGGATTCCACTTTGCCTTTCTTGATTTTTCACTAAGTGCAACCTTTAAAGGAAACTGACAGTGTGTTACCATTTGCCCTACAGTCATCTTACCCCAGCGAGCAGTACTATCTGGTTGTAAGGCTTGTATTCTGGTTTTTGTCTCTTGGTATGTAGTTGGGTCAAAAAGTGATTTCATAGCCTATTCTTTGCGATTAGTATTTCTTACGTCAATATTAGACTATTAATGTACAACAATTACAATTCTCAGAAAAAATATGATTAGAGTGATTATAAGTATAAGATTCTTTAGAAATGGAATAAAATGTAAGGTTGTAAAATGCTATATTTAAGGCTTATGCAAGAAAAGAGTACCACAGATGTATCTTCATATATATCAATAAAAAATTGGTCTGAAGATGACCGACCTCGAGAGAAATTAATGATTAAGGGTCGTTCTGTCCTTTCAGATGCAGAGCTTATAGCGATACTTATAGGCTCTGGCTCGCGAGAAGAGAGTGCCGTATCCCTTAGTAAACGCATACTTGCACAAGCCGAAAATAACTTGTCTGAACTAGGTAAGCTTTCGGTTAAGGATTTAATGAAGTTTAAAGGAATAGGTGAGGCAAAAGCAGTCACTATCGCAGCGGCACTAGAGCTGGGTAGAAGACGTAGCGGTGGAGAGACGCTTTCGCGAAAGCGTATCACTTCTTCAAAAGATGCATATACCATCTTACAACCCATTATAGGAGAATTACCTCACGAAGAATTCTGGGTGTTGTTTCTTAATAATTCTAATAAAGTCTTACGTAAGGAACAGGTAAGTAAAGGAGGTCTTACAGGCACGCTGGTAGATGTGCGTATGGTTATGAAAACGGCCATAGAGCTTAGTGCTGTAGGGATGATACTAGGGCATAATCATCCCTCTGGAACGCTCAAACCATCGCAGGCAGATAAGATGCTCACTACAAAGTTAAAAACCGCTGCTCAAAGCCTAGATATACAAGTACTAGACCATATTATTGTGACCGAAAAGCAGTATTTTAGCTTTGCCGATGATGGTATTCTATAACAGCAGCACCCCATATGTTACT
>JAHDEV010000085.1:0-2243 GCA_020628615.1 Dokdonia sp. | reverse complement strand
GAGGAGTACTTACCGCACGTAAAAGATAGTTTAGGTCGCTTTCCAGCAAGTGAGAGTCTAGCAGGTATGCATAATTTTTTAGAGCAGCCTGTGGTAGATATATGGATACAGCGATTTGCCCGAGTGCTTACGACTCAATTTCCAGATTTGATAGTAAAGAAAAACAACTATAAGGCTCATATGCTTGTTACAGTACCGCAGGCTTTTAAATATAAAAAACTCGGTATACTGCGTGCCGTAGGGGGTTATTTTAGAGATTTTGGAAAATTACGCTTTCGCGAAATTTTAAAACGCACTCAAGTCCTTCTAGGAACAAGAAAGGATCCTTACGACAGTTTTGGCTGGCTCGCAAACGTGCAAAAGCAAAGTGCTATTCCATTTCAAATATTTTTTCAAATAGGTGATTACGGCCAGACAGGAAAAAATATAAAACACTCAAAGCGCAGCTTTCAGAATACCATAAAAATGATAGGTGATTATTGCAACGTAGGTTTACTACTATCACCACAAGCAGCAACAGATAGACAGTCGCTGGCAATAGAGCGCAAACGTCTTGAGGAAATTATACACAAGCCTATGAGAAGTATGCACGTCTCAAACTTTAAACTTAATTTGCCTTATGTATATAGAGATGCACTAGATCAAGAGATACAGAACGATTATACAATGGGATATGCAGATATAACTGGTTTTAGAGCGGGGACCTCTCAATCTTTTTTGTTTTATGATCTAGATTATGAGATACAAACACCCTTGCTTATTCATCCCGTATGTATGCAATCTGATAATGTGATTAATTACAAAAATCACACTATAGATTTTGTAAATCTCAAAGGACTAAGTGACCAAATCAAAACTGTAAACGGTGTGTTTAGAATCTCATTTTCAAATCACTCCTTTGACGATATTTATAGTAAAAAACTTTTTAGACACCTACTAGCAGATGAGTAATATTACAGATGTCTTTTTTGACTTGGATCATACATTATGGGACTTTGATCGCAACAGCGGTCTCGCGTTTATAAAGATTTTTGAGAAAAATAATCTAAGTATTAACTACGACGAGTTTCTTGAGATATATAGCCCTATTAATTTTCAGCAATGGAAATGGTACAGAGAAGAGCGCATTACAAAAGCCCAGTTACGTTACGGTAGGTTTAAAAAAACATTTGATAAAATGGGTATCTCAGTGACAGATGATATTATAGATAAACTATCTGAAGATTATATAGATTGTCTACCAGAAAACAACCACCTCTTTGACGGTACTATAGAGCTACTAGATTACTTGTCACCACGCTATAAGATGCATATCATCACAAATGGGTTTCAAGAAGTACAAACTACAAAAATGCATAAATCTGGACTGGCACCATATTTTGAAACAATGACTACCAGCGAGTCTGTAGGAGTAAAAAAGCCCAATGAAAAGATATTTTATTTTGCTATGGATAAAGCGGGTGTAAACCCTGCTCAAAGTATAATGATAGGTGATACTTACGAGGCAGATATTGTAGGAGCTTTAAGGGTAGGGATGGATGCCATATGCTTTAATTATCATAAACTTGAGCTCCCAGAAGAAATTAAGGTTGTAGATGATATTACGCATATCAAAAGCTTTTTATAATAACACATAAAGTAAAAGCGTTTGTAAACCATAAAGTACCCCAATTATGAAGTCGCTACCCATAAAACGCTATCTAAGTTGTCTGTCACTAGCGGCGTTTCTTTTTCTTTCTTGTGTAGATGATGTAGATTTTGATCGCCTAGATGAAGTGGTTCTTACACCACGTTTTGACATAGACCTGCTATTTTTTTCTGTTAATTATACAAGTCTTAGCAACGAGGAGATTGTAAATAGTCAGATAATTTTAAGAGATACCACAGAGCTCAATTTTTTAGATGATGAGGTTACACAAGAAAATCTTGTTGAGATTGCAATTAGTTATAAAGCTACAAATACATTTAACCATTCCATTACAAACAGAGCTGCATTTTTAAATCAAAATGGAGATGTAGAGTATGAGATTACCTTTCCAGTATCTGGTTCTAGTGATGGAACACCAGTTGTTACAGAGTTTACTGAAGTTATTGAAGCACAAGATTTAGAAAACGTTCGTAATTCTATACAACTAGCAAATGAGGTTATTATTTCTGCCGGGACTTTACCGCAATCTGGTGAATTGAATTTACAAAGTAAAGCTATTTATTCTCTAGAATTTTCAGATCTGTAAGATGAAGAA
>JAHDEV010000084.1 GCA_020628615.1 Dokdonia sp. | reverse complement strand
TCCTCTTCTGTATCTATATCTTCAAATTTTACACGGAGCAGTGTAGACTTGTGTAGTTGTGAAGACTCGATAAAGTAAGGTACAAGACTAGGTCCAAAATCTATAAAGACAGAGTCCATATCTACATACTGTTCTGGCTCGTCTGTATCTAGTTTTGCGAGTAGTTCTCCTTTAAAACTGTACTTACGTACTATTTTACCTAGGTAAAAACATTCTTCCTTTTTCATAGACTGTAAAAATACAATGATATCTTATAAAATAAGAAAACGTCCTAATAATTACATTAGGACGTTTCTGTTACATTTATAAAGCCCGTGGGCTTATAATGCTGTTTACTCTTCAGAGTCTGAAGCTGCTGCTTCACCCTCTGCACCAGGAGCATCCTCAGCATCTGCAACCACTTCTGGTTGTGCTGCTGCGATACGAGCCTCGTTTACAGCTTTCTCAGCTGCAAGAGCGTCTGCTTTTGCTTTTTCTTCTGCTTTAGAAAGGTCACCTTTCTTAGCTGCTACTTTAGAAGCTTTTTCTTCTAACCAAGCGTTGAATTTTTCTTCCGCTTGCTCTTCAGTAAGCGCTCCTTTACGTACACCACCTGCAAGGTGATTTTTGAGCATTGCTCCTTTGTACGATAAAAGACGTTTTGCCGTCTCAGTAGGCTGCGCTCCATTTTGTAACCAAGTTACAGCTCCATCTACATCTAGATCAATCTGTGCTGGGTTACTGTTAGGATTGTAAGTACCTATTTTTTCTAAGTATTTACCATCTCTCTTTGCGCGAGCATCTGCTGCTACAACCCAGTAAAAAGGTTTACCTTTCTTACCGTGTCTTTGTAATCTAATTTTAACTGACATAAAAGTTAATTTGTGGGGTACCCGACCCCTGTTTTTATTTAAGTCTGCAAATATACTACAATTTTTGATCCGTTCGACACGTTATGTCTTTAATATAGAGTACTTTTGCAAAATATTTAAGACACCCCTCAATGAAAGTAGTATTCCTTACATTAATAAGTGTAATGCTCTTTACTTCTTGTAGTACCATAGAAGACAATAGTCCGGCCTTACAAGGAATTAAAGATAGCTTACTCTTTAGAGCAAATGACTCAAGAGCCATTTTTAATATAGACGGAAGCCTTGTGGTCACTGGAGAGCGAGGCCTTGAAGCCGTAAATCTTCTTGTTAACAACCAGAGCCAGAGCCCCGTTACCCTAGGCGGATCAAACAACACAAATATAGCTGTATACACAGATGAGAATGGTGTAGAGTACAGCACACTAAACCCTCTTTCTCGAGGAAATTTTGTTTACTCTCTTAATGGTGATACTAGTCTTTCTGGAGAGTTTAGCTTTACTGCATATACAGAATCACTTCAAGACTCCGTTTTCTTTTACAGAGGTATTGCATATCAAGTTCCAATATTAAGTCCTTTAATGGAGGAACCAGAAGTTATTGTACTTTCTGACAGCTTTACAGCAAAAGTTAATACAATTACCTTTGTTCCTACTATTATTAATAGTTCTGTTTCTGGTAATCTCATCTCTGTCGTAGGACTTACTTCTACTACATCACTTGCCATAAATTTCCCCCTTAACACAATGCCTGGCGACTACTTACTGGGCACAAATCCAGACCTTACCGCTGGATATACAGTTCCTGCAGGCTTTTCTGGAGCCACATCTGGGCAACTCACTATCATCTCAAATGACCCTGCAAATGAAATTATTGTAGGCACCTTTTCTTTTCAAACAGATGATGGATTTGACGTAACAGAAGGTGCATTTACTATAAATTACTAGGTTTTATTACGCTTTCGCGAAAGCGCAACCACCCACAATACAAGCACTCCACAAAGGGGTGCTTTTTCTTTTATGTTAAGTATTTTAAGACACTTAACACAGATTTACGTTAATAAGCGCCAAAACTAGCTCACTGAGGTTAAAGGTGGTTAAACTCCTAATGCTAAGCCCTATCTCCCTGTACCTTTACATCATTACTAACAACAAAAAATATATTATGAGCTATACAGAAGAAGTAGGAAATAAGTTAAATAATTTATTAACCAAGTCATATGATGCAGAAGCTGGCTACAAGAAAGCAGCAGAAAAAGTAAGCAACACAGGACTAAAAAACTTTTTTAACAACCGTGCTCAAGATCGATATAACTTTGGACACGAGATTAAAGAAGAAGTACGCAGCTTTGGACAAGAAGTAGATAAAGGAACAAGCCTCACGGCAGATGCGCACAGAGCGTGGATGGATGTCAAAGCAGCTTTTACAACAGATAATGACGAAGCGGTACTAGAAGAAGCAATACGAGGAGAAAAGGCCTCGGTAGAGACATATAATGAAGTACTAGCAGAAACCTCATTACCAAACTCTACAAGAACATTGTTAGAAAAACAACGTAATAGCATACAAAATGCCCTCAACGAAGTAAAAACTCTTGAGGAGTGGGCATAATAAGCACACTATAAAAAATTGAATTTGAAAAAGAAGAAAAATCCCAGCCTAGTGGCTGGGATTTTTTTTGCTTGATTTTCTGATGATCAATGCCTTATCTCAACTTAAAAAATTGTGCATAAATCATCAAAATTTGACATCAATTAAGCACACATTAAAGAGTAAAATTCTGTACATTTCTTATCCACATTTTTTACGCCTATGTACCTCATTTTTGATACCGAAACAACAGGACTTCCAAAAAACTGGAACGCTCCTATTACAGACTCAGACAACTGGCCACGCTGTATACAGATAGCCTGGCAGCTGCACGATGAGATGGGACAAGTTATAGAGCACCAAGATTATCTAGTAAAGCCAGATGGTTTTGACATCCCCTATGATGCAGAGCGTATACACGGGATATCAACAGCGCTCGCAGAAAAAGATGGAGTTGCACTCTCTGAGGTTCTTGAGAAGTTTAATATCGCACTATCTCAAGCAAAATATGTGGTGGGTCAAAACGTAGGTTTTGATACAAATATTATGGGCGCAGAGTTTCACAGACTCAACATTGGTAATGACCTGCAAGAACTACCCGTACTAGATACGTGTACAGAAAAAACGGCAACACTTTGCCAGTTACCAGGGGGACGAGGTGGAAAATTTAAACTACCTACTCTTACAGAATTACACAAACATCTTTTTGGTGAAGGTTTTGGAGAAGCCCACAATGCTACGGCAGATGTTGAGGCGACTACGCGTTGCTTTTTAGAACTTATACGCCAGCGTGTATATACAAAAGAGGAGCTAGATGTACAGCCAGACTATTTTGATAGGTTCTCTCAAGCAAACCCTCAACCTATTGAGTTTATAGGGCTCAAGCACATCAATCTCAAAAAAGCCTCTGAGCGCATTGCAAAAAAACTAGCTGCGCAAAATGAAGCCCCAGAAATATCACAAACAGAACTAGAAGATAATGCGGCCAAGCTCTCTGAGGTTAAGTTTGCCCATCTACATAACCACTCACAGTTTTCTATACTGCAGTCTACCGCTAGCGTACAAGATATTGTAAAGGCTGCTGCGGCTCAAAAAATGCCTGCAGTCGCTATGACAGATATGGGTAATATGATGGGAGCTTTTCATTTTACAAAAGCCGTAAAATCACATAACGCAGGAGTAAAAAAAGCAAATGCCGCAGCCGTAGAGGCAGGAGAAGAACCAGAAGGAGTACCTCTCAAAGCGATTATAGGGTGTGAGTTTAACGTATGTGTGGATCACAAAAACAAAAGTCAGAAGGACAATGGGTATCAAATAGTGATCCTCGCCAAAAATAAAAATGGATATCAAAACCTCTGTAAAATGGCATCTATCGCCTACACAGATGGTTTTTACTATGTACCTCGCATAGATCGTAATGTGATAATGCAATATCGCGATGATCTTATTGTACTCACGGGTAACTTATATGGTGAGGTACCTAGCAAAATACTTAACGTAGGCGAAAATCAAGCCGAGGAAGCCCTCATTTGGTGGAAAGAGCAGTTTGGCGATGACCTCTATATTGAGTTAATGCGTCACGGGCAAGAAGATGAGGATAGGGTGATGCCTGTTCTTATTGCGCTTTCGCGAAAGCATAATATTAAAACCGTCGCATCAAATAACACGTTTTACATAGATAAATCTGACGCAGATGCACACGACGTGTTACTTTGTGTAAAAGATGGAGAAAAAGTAGCTACGCCAAAAGGTCGTGGTCGCGGCTATCGTTATGGCCTTCCTAATGATGAGTACTACTTTAAGAGTAGTGAGGAGATGAAAGCCCTCTTTGCAGACGTGCCAGAAGCTATCTTAAACGTACAAGAGGTTATTGATAAAATAGAACCTTATGAACTAGCGAGAGATGTATTACTACCTGCTTTTGATATACCAGAGGAGTTTGTATCTCCAGAAGATGCGATAGATGGAGGTAAGCGTGGAGAAAATGCTTTTTTAAGGCACCTCGTATATGAAGGTGCAAAAAAGCGATATGGTGAAGAACTCTCAGAAGAAGTTACTGAGCGACTTGATTTTGAGCTTGACGTTATAGAAAAAACTGGATATCCAGGTTATTTCTTGATTGTAGAAGACTTTATACGAGAAGCTCGCAAGATGGATGTGTCTGTTGGACCAGGTCGTGGATCTGCAGCAGGATCTGTTGCAGCATACTGTTTATGGATTACAAACATAGACCCAATGAAGTACGACCTACTTTTTGAGCGTTTCTTAAATCCGGATCGTGTAAGTATGCCCGATATTGATATTGATTTTGATGATGAGGGTCGTGGGCGTGTAATGCAATATGTAATAGATAAATATGGTGCAAATCAAGTTGCCCAAATTATCACATACGGTACAATGGCGGCAAAATCATCTATACGTGATACCTCTAGAGCCCTAGATCTATCACTAAGTGATGCAGATCGTATTGCAAAGCTTATACCTACTATGAGTAAGCTGCGCAAGATCTTTGGCAAGACAGATGCAGAGTTGCGTAGTTCTTTTAGATCTGATGATTTACCTAAGGTACAAGAACTTATAAACATAGAGACTCAAGACAATCTGGAAGGGCAAATGCTAAGGCAAGCGCGCCAGCTAGAGGGCTCTGTACGTAACACAGGGATTCACGCCTGTGGTGTGATTATTACACCAGATGATATTACAAACTTTGTACCCGTTGCACTAGCAAAAGACTCAGATCTCTATGTAACGCAGTTTGACAACTCTGTCGTAGAAGAAGCTGGATTGCTTAAGATGGACTTCTTGGGTCTGAAGACCCTTACACTTATAAAAGACACAGTTAAGCTTGTAAAGTATCGCCACGACATAGATCTAGATCCTGAGAATTTCCCTCTGGATGATGAAAAAACATATGAACTCTTCCAGCGTGGAGATACTGTAGGGATTTTTCAATACGAATCACCTGGTATGCAGAAGCATATGCAATCTCTTAAACCTACCGTTTTTGAAGATCTTATTGCGATGAATGCCTTGTATCGTCCAGGCCCTATGGAATACATTCCCTCTTTTGTAAGAAGGAAGCACGGAGAAGAAGAAATTGAGTACGATCTCCCAGCGATGGAAGAGTACTTAAAAGAAACCTATGGTATTACGGTATATCAAGAGCAAGTGATGCTCCTATCTCAAAAACTTGCCGACTTTACAAAGGGTGAGGCAGATGTACTGCGTAAGGCAATGGGTAAAAAGCAAATTGCCGTTCTTGATAAAATGAAGCCTAAGTTTATAGAGCAGGCTTCTGCCAAAGGACATGACCCAGAAAAACTAGAGAAAATCTGGAAAGACTGGGAAGCGTTTGCCGCGTATGCATTTAACAAGTCACACTCTACATGTTACGCATGGATTGCGTACCAAACAGCATATCTAAAAGCACACTACCCAGCAGAGTATCTTGCCGCTGTACTGTCTAACAACATGAATGACATAAAGCAAGTAACATTCTTTATGGAAGAGGCAAAACGTATGGGACTAGAAGTACTAGGGCCAGATGTAAATGAATCTTTTAGAAAATTTACGGTAAATGATAATGGCGCTGTACGTTTTGGTATGGGTGCGGTAAAAGGCGTAGGTACAGGAGCTGTTGCCACTATTGTAGAAAATAGAAAAGAAGGAAAATACAAATCTGTTTTTGACTTTGCTCGTCGTGTAGATTTACGTGCTGCAAATAAGAAAGCCTTTGAGAGCCTTGCTCTAGCCGGTGGATTTGATGAACTAGACGGCGACACCCACCGAGCGCAGTTCTTTAATGATAATGGTGATGGGATTACCTTTTTAGAAAAAGCGGTAAAATATGGTGCTCGTTATCAAGAGAATGAAAATAGCTCGCAGGTAAGTCTTTTTGGCGAGTCAAGCGAGGTACAAATACCAGAACCAGAAGTTCCGCCGTGTGAAGAATGGGGTACAATGGAGAAGCTCAAACGTGAGAAAGAAGTTGTAGGCGTATATATCTCTGGACATCCACTAGATGATTTTAAAACCGAGATGGAGACCTTTTGCAACGCTACCGTTGCTCATTTCAACCAAATGGAGGCTTTTGTAAATAGAGAACTCACCTTTGGCGGAGTGATTACAGATGTACAGCATCGTGTATCAAAAAATGGCAAGGGTTGGGCAGCTTTTACGGTAGAAGATTTTACAGACACCTTTGAGTTTAGAATGTTTGGGGAAGAGTATCTCAAGATGAGACACTTTTTAATACCTAACAGTTTCATACACGCTAAGGTCTTTATAAAAGACGGCTTTACTAATAGAGAGACCGGAAGAAAGAGTGATCCTCGCACACAGTTTAATAGCATACAGCAACTGCAAGATGTTATGGAAAATAATGCTAAAAAGCTCACCATAAACATCGACATAAATGAGATAGCCGAAGCTAGAGTAGCAGAGATTAAAGAAATTTTAGATCAACACATAGGCAGTGCAAAGCTGCACTTTCAAGTGTTTGAACCTCAAGAAAAAATCTATGTAAAAATGCCTAGCAAAAAGACTAAAATAAGAATATGCCAGGAGCTACTAGACTCTCTGGATGAAAATAAAGTACATTATAAGTTAAACTAGTTATGCCACATTACGAGGTATCACTAGCTCTCTACGTATAAGTATAGTCACCTCTTCTTTATAACTTTCTGTCTGTAACGTGTAGGTAAATGCCTGCGGGTTCTCATCATTTCTAACACCTTGCATACTCGCTTGGTGTAAAAGATAAGTGGCATAATTAGGATAACCTAGGTACTTACAGAGCATCTCTATCATCTTTGCATTTGGTGATAGTTCTTCATTATCTCCATCTTCTATGTAATTATTGTAATAATTAAGAAGTGTTCTTCTTGAGATTTGATACTTACACTCACACCAGAGGCTATTTGCTAGGTGATCTGCCCATTGTGTTTTTGTGTTTCCGGGGGTTTCTGTTTGCGCTTTCGCGAAAGCGGACAAAACAATTTTTCTAAACATCATAATGGTAATTTTTATTTCTAAATCATTCCTACATATTTTTCTATTAGGGATTGGAAAGTATTTTCCATCGGTTTTCCATCTAGCACTCTTGATAAGCTAGATATTTACGTATCTAAAAGATAATCAGCACACAAAGAACGATAAATAGCATTAGGTTTCATAAAGGAAATCCGTAAAAGGCTACATATTTCTTTGTTAAATAAGATTTTTCTTACGTAAAATAATAACCCTGAAACATTAAAATTATGAAAACAACAATTTACATCTTAGCATTTTTATTTATGGGAGTAACCTTTACTGCTTGTACTCCAGATACCGTGACCGAAGAAAGTGATCGCATAGAAAGCACTTGGGGAGAGGATGATAACAATGGAGAAGAAAAGGAAGATGAAGAGGGTAATTAGACCTTTTGCATCTTAATATTTTTCACTAATTCGTATATTAGAGGGATGAAACAGTTTGTTCTGTCATCCCTTTTTTTACTGTATAGTTTTACGGTTTACAGCACCCTCCCACCTCAGAAATATAAGGCTGAGGATAGTTTACTGTACTACAAAAAGTTAAGCCGTAAAAAAAAAGAATCTTACAAAGATAGACTGGCGGCAAATGATAAAGCAATTTACTGGTCAAGACAAGTGTCTGACTCTGTATACCTTGAACAACTAATCTATAGGTGTGATTTGTATTATTATGATAAGCAATACGATCAAGCAATTGCCCAGACTAAAACAGTATTAGACGAAGCAACTAGACTAAAAAGCAAGCGATTTATCGCTCAATCTTATGATAATCAAGGAGATATTTATAAGAAAAAGCAGAATACCTCTGAGGCCTTTACAAACTATGTACACGCCATAGAACTCTTTACTGAGTTAAAGGATAGTATACAGATTATAAAAATTTCAAAAAAAGCGAGCTACATACAAACCAGTCTTGGCGATATAGATGGAGCAGAATATACTATTGTAAATGCTCTTGACTATAGTAACACATTAAAGGACCCCTCAGAAATCTCTTGGTTCTATGATATTCTGGGTAGGGTTTATAGGGAGCGTGGCTTATGGAAAGAGGCCATACGGTACCATCGCAAAGCATTACAACTTGCTAACGCTTCAAGTAGTAAAGCCTCACTCATTAATAATTATGCTATCACGCTACTCAAATCTGGTGACAATAATGGCGCCATACAACAACTAGAGGTAGGTCTTGCCTATAAAGATAGCCTGTCACTTAAAACATTATATAGACTCAAAGATAATTATGGCTTTGCAAAATCACGTGCTGGACACAAAGACGCCATACCCTTACTAGAAGAAGCTTTAGACTTGAGAAGTGATATAAATGACATACCTGGAGAATATGCGAGTCATATACACCTTGCAGAGGCTTATATGGCATTAGAAAACACTAAAAAAACTGCATATCACGCACAACAAGCTTATAACATATCTTCTAAAGCTAAGAATACTGAGGCTGTTATAAAAGCGCTCGATTATTTAATCCCAGTAACTAAAGAGTCTAATGTCCTTTTTGAAGAATACACCTCCTTATCAGATTCTCTAACTAAAGCTCAAAACAAAGCTAAGTTTGACTTTGCAAAACTGCGCTATGATGTAGAAAAGGCAGAAGAGCGAGAAAATATCGCCTTAAAAAAAATTACAGCCTCACAACTGCGGGAAGAAATTGCCATACGAAAGAGAAACTGGGCACTAGTAGGCATAGGAGGTCTTTTAATTATAGGTATTGTTTTTATATTGTACCAGCGTGAGAAATCTAAAAAACAGCGCCTACTTGATCGCTATGAAACAGAAAAACGCCTTGCCAAAAAACTACACGACGAGCTCGCAAACGAGATTTACTTAGTTATGAATGAGGTTGAAAATAAAATAAGCTCACCTGCAGTAGCAGATAGGCTTGAGGACATTTATAAATTAAGTAGAGACCTCTCTAGAGAGACAAAGCCTATACAAACAGATGAGAACTTCCCTACAGAACTTGCAATGAACTTACAAACCTATACCTCATCAGAAAGAAAACTAATACTACGAGGTCTGGAGTCTATAAACTGGAATGTTATTAATCCCGAAGTAAAAATTGAGATTTACCGAGTACTACAAGAGTTAATGACTAATATGAGAAAGCATAGTAAAGCTTCCCTTGTAGCGCTGGTTTTTAAGAGTGTAGATAAACTTTTAGAAATTAATTACAGTGACAATGGCAAAGGAGTATCACTATCAAGAGATAATCGCGGTAGCGGCTTATTAAACACGCAAACCCGTCTCAAATCTCTAGGAGGAGAAATAAAATTTGACTCTGCGGTAGATGAAGGTTTTAGAGCAGAATTATCAATCCCTATTTAATTTACAGTACAATGTTTAAAAAAATACTAGCGGCCGAAGACATAGATAACATAAAACTGGGTGTCTCTTCTATTCTTAAACAGCTCAAAATACCAGAAGTTATACACGTGGAGTACTGTGATGAAGCCTTTTTAGAATTTAAAATGGCCATTCAAGATAACGCTCCTTTTGACCTTTTAATCACAGACCTATCCTTTAAAGAGTCTCATCGCAAAGAACGTCTTACCTCTGGGGAGCACCTTTTTAAAGCTTTAAAAGAAGTAGACCCATCCATTAAGGTAATTGTCTACTCTATGGAAGATCACCCTCAACGTTTTGACAGCCTCTGGAAGTCTGGCTTGCTAGATGGTTATGTTTGTAAAGATAGACGAGGACTAGAAAATCTTAAAGAAGCCATAGAGCAGGTCGCAAAAGGTGAGAAATACATCTCTCAACACCTTGCAGATAATGTGAAACAAAAAAATCTAGTAGAACTTAATAATTATGATATTGAGTTATTAAGTCTTCTCGCAGATGGGGCTACACAAGACGAAATACAACATTATTTTAAATCTAAAAATATGAAACCTTACAGCCGCAGTAGTATTGAGAAGCGACTGCGTGAGTTGCGCACTGAGTTTGGTGCAAAAACTACCATACATCTTATACGCTTACTAGCCGACTTGCGCCTGATTTAAAAAAAATCAGAAAAAAATTAAAAAAAAACGCCCAAATAAAGGAAATCCGTAAAATTTTACCTCCATACCATCATATCTTTGTGACTCCCCCGTAGCTTTTTTCGAAAGAGGGTTATTATTCAAGATTTTGATGATATTTGAAAAAAAGCTATTATAAAACTCTCATTTCTTATAATGGGAGTTTTTATTTTTATGATTACGCAAACCTAAGCTTTCCCCCAACTGAAAAGCACTCATTAAATTTTTTTAATGAGTGTTTTTTTTTGAAGAACTCTAAAAACTTATATAAAAACGACCTACATACGTTGATTATTAATACCACGGAGACCGCTTTCGCGAAAGCGTAAAAAAGAAAAGCCAACTTATTACAAGTTGGCTTTCATATATTATTATATCCTAATTATTTACATCTCTAGGGCTTTCTTGATATCTCCATCCATAAGAATGTTAATAGGGTCTTCTAGTGCTTCTTTTACAGCGACTAAGAATCCTACAGACTCTTTACCATCGATAATTCTGTGATCATAAGATAATG
>JAHDEV010000083.1:9292-11083 GCA_020628615.1 Dokdonia sp. | reverse complement strand
CCACAACTTAAGAAAGGAATACGTGACATAGGGCAAAATTACAAGTATGTGCACTTTAGATCAATGCCAGATTATGATACAAGTGTCACCTGGGCAATGAATAAAGAGGAGATTTATGATGGAATTAAGGGCTTACTTAATGGTAGTCTTAATCCAGTGCCTGTCACAAAAAAGTGGTTTGGGATTGTAAATAAACCAGAACAGCCAGAGAAGGCAAGTGAGCGTATTTGGGAGGGTGTAAATCAAATTCTTGGTTAATGCATATTGCGTACATCACCCCAGAATATCCACATCCAGAATTAGGTAATTCTGGAGGGATGGGTACGAGTATAAAAAATCTCGTAACCGCGCTTCATAAAATAGGTCATAAAATAAGCTTGTTTATTTATGATCAAAAGAGAACAGATACTTTTATTGAAGATGGGATAACCTTCCATTTGATTGCCAAAAAGCATTATAGGCTAGGAGGCTTCTACTTTTATAGAAAGCATATCGAGCAGTATATAAATAAGCATAGCGGTGATATAGATATTATTGAGGCACCAGACTGGACAGGAATCACTGCCTTTATGAAGTTAAAAAAACCACTCGTGATACGTTTTCACGGAAGTGATACCTACTTCTGCCACATTGAGGGTAGACCACAAAAATGGAAAAATGCGTTTTTAGAAAAGCAAGCGGTAAAAAAAGCAACAGCATTTATCGCACCTACACAATTTGCTGGTATAAAAAGTGTCGAACTTCTCAATCTTAAGAGTTCTCATCTAAAAACTTTAAGTCACGGCCTCAATCTTGAAGATTTTAATAACAGCTCTCCGGAGGAATTTACATCTAAACGTTTACTTAATATAGGGACCCTTATCAGAAAAAAAGGGGTGTTCCAACTAGTAGAAATATTTAATAAAATTATAATTGCGCACCCTACTGCAAAACTTTACTTTATAGGGGCAGATAGTTATGATGTACAAACCGGCAGTGCTTCTACCTGGCAACTTATGCAAGAACGTATGAGCCCTGCAGCTAGAGAGGCAATTACTTATTTAGGTAAAGTACCTTATGATCAAGTTAAAGAGGAAATACAAAGAGCACATATATGCGTGTTTCCTTCACTGGCCGAAACGCTGGGTATGGTTACTATTGAATCTATGGCTTTGCAAAAGGTGGTAGTTAATACTAATATAGGCTGGGCACAAGACCTTATAGAACACGGTAAGGATGGGTTTATGCACCATCCAGATGATATTGATGCCTATGTTGACACTATAAGCACAGTTTTTGAAATTGATGCTCTTAGAATAAAAATTACAGAAGCGGCAAGAGAAACTATAGAAGAGCGATTTGATATAAACCACATTGCTCAAGAAAATATTTCGTTTTATAAAAAAGTCATAAGCCTATGATTTTTATAGAACACGATGGTAGTAAGGTTAAGAGTGCTGAAGGAAATGGTAATGCTATTGTCACTTATATCTATACAATTGCAAAAAATAATCCTGATAAGTTTCTTCTAATATATAGGGCTGGTTGTGATATAGATAGTTTTTTAGAGCAAGCAATATCTTTCAAGTCAAAAAATCATTACGTCTCATCATATAATGCACTTAATTCAGATTTTGGCTATGTAGAGGATAAACCATTTATACCGACAAATAATAAGGTGGTGTACCCAACCTGGAAAAAGGGAACCACCGCTTTGCTTATTCACGCATCGTTAATTAATCAGGTCGCAAATCAGATTAAGCCAAGTGACAATTATTTGTACTGGATAAATTCTCTAGGAAAGCTTACAAT
>JAHDEV010000083.1:0-9192 GCA_020628615.1 Dokdonia sp. | reverse complement strand
CTTGTAAAGATTATGCACCTCTTAAATACGATGTCATTATACCTACGATAGGGAGGGAGAAATATCTCAAAGACGTATTAGAAGATTTAAATAAACAAGAAAACCCTCCATCTCAAGTCATTATAGTAGAACAAAATCCTAGTGAGGATAAAGAATCAAAACTTGATTACTTAAATGATGAAAAATGGAATTTTACTATAGTTCATAAATTACTAGACACTGCGGGAGCTTGTGGAGCAAGAAATATAGGAGTTTTACTTGCTACTGCTCCTTGGTTATTATTTTTTGATGATGATGTACGTGTTGAGTCAACGTTTATTGATGAGGTAACCTCATTTATAAATAGAACAAAAGCAACTTGTATTACGTTTGCTTGTTTACAAAAGGGTGAAAAGGAGACAATGAAAGCTTATAAACAATGGGAATCTTTTGGGTCTGGATGCTCTATCGTACATAGAGACGTATACACTAAATGCTCCTTTGATATGGCTCTAGAAAATGGTTATGGCGAAGATGTAGATTATGGGATGCAGGTGCGCAATATGGGTAAGGATGTAATTTATGCACCTAGCATAGAGATATTGCACCTTAAGGCTCCTGTGGGTGGTTTTAGAAAGCTGCATAAGTTTCCTTGGAGCGATCAAGCGCCAGCTCCAAAGCCATCCCCTCAAATAATGTATTATAGAAAGAAAAATTACACCTTAGAGCAAGTAAGGGGGTATAAGGTTGTTCAGTTTTTTAAAACATTTGGATTTTTTAAAACAAGGAATCCCTTATCTCACTTAGCGCGATTTAAAAAAGCCTGGCAACAAAGTGAAAAATGGGCGTCTAGGTTATGATTAAAATATATACAGATAACTCACTTCTCACTCCAGAAAATAGAGGGATAGCGCATCCCTTAATATTTGATTTGTACTATTTTGAGAAAACTCATAAAGATGTCTTAGCGCTTTACAGTCTAGTAGATACCCCTGAAAGTGCTGATGTTTTTCTATTTCCTATAAACTATCATTTCATAAATAAAAGAGGTTATAAAAAGTATTACAGAGATTTATACAATACCGCCTTAAAATTTGAAAAGAAAATAATGGTCTACTCTGGTGGTGACTATGGTAAAACCTTTAATGATGATAATGTAATTGTATGGCGTAATGCAGGATTTAAAAGTCATAACGACAAGCAGACTGTAATTATACCAGCATTTATAAATGATCCTTTAGAACGAGACGAGGTCTCTGGAGAAGTAATAAACTATAAAAGTTTACCTCAAATCTCATTTACGGGCTTTGCTTCTAGATCTTTACTAGAGCAAGGGCGAGTGCTTATGTCTATCATAAAAAGAAATACTTTAAGAGTTTTAAATAGAGATAGTACAGACGTTCAAAATATATATTTTGCTGCTTTGCAACGGTATAAATATTTAAGGCAATTAGAAAAATCTAGTAGTGTTGAGACTAACTTTGTTTATAGGTCAAAATACAGAGCAGGCGCCAGCTCTCAAGCCGAAAGACAGAAAACTTCAAAAGAGTTTTTTAAAAATTTAAACGGCGCTCCTTATACCTTTTGCCTAAGGGGAGCAGGTAATTTTTCTGTAAGATTTTATGAAGCCCTAGCCTGTGGTCGTATCCCAGTTTTAATAGATACAGATTGTCACTTGCCACTTGAAGGTATAATAAATTGGGAGCAGCATATTTGTAAATTAAGTGTAGAAGATAATCCAGAGCAAGCGCTACTAGCTTTCCATAAAAAATATGACCAAGTATCATTTACAAGCTTGCAAAAGTCTAATCGTAAATTATATGTAGATTATTTGGTAAGAGATCGTTTTTTTTGCAATTTATATCATTCTTTAAAACGCATTATTTAATTTGAAAATCTCGCTCATAATTTGCACTTATATGCGTCCAGTAGCGCTCTCTACGCTGCTAGACTCTGTAAAAACCCAAACGGTTTACCCAGATGAGATCCTCATTATAGATGGAAGTGTTAATGATGAGACAGAGGTACGCTTTCGCGAAAGCGGAATAAAAAACCTCGTCTATCACAAAGTTTCGGCCGCACATAGAGGTCTTACGAAACAGCGCAACTATGGTATAGAACGAGTAAGTAACACGATGGATGTGGTGTGCTTCCTAGATGATGATACAGTGCTTGAGCCTACATATTTTGAGAAAATACTTGACGTGTATCAAGCATATCCTAATGCTTATGGTGTAGGAGGTTATATTAATAACGAAGTACAGTGGGAAGAGGTAGAAAATTCAAACAAGCAAGACATACATCACTTCTATTATGATGGGTATAGAAGGAAAGAGGGCGCACGTTTTAAACTAAGGAGAAAGTTAGGGCTAGATGCAAACACACCACCAGGCGTCTTACCGAAATACGGTCACGGCCGTTCTACTAGCTTTTTACCCCCAACCGGAAAAATTTATGAAGTAAAACAGCTTATGGGAGGAGTTTCGAGCTTTCCACTAGAGGTTTTAAAAAAGAATAAATTTTCTGAGTATTTTGAAGGTTACGGCCTCTATGAAGATGCAGATTATACATTCAGAATTTCAAAACTAGGACAGCTATATGTACATACAGGCGCAAACCTTGCGCATCATCACGACGCCTCTGGAAGGCCTAATCAATATCATTATGGTAAGATGGTAACACGTAATGGCTGGTATGTGTGGAGAGTGATGCACCCTAAGCCTGGATTTATTAATATTATAAAATGGTATGCGATAAGTAGTGTTTTGACACTTATTCGTTTTGTAAATGTGGTTACTACTTCTAGCCGTAAAGAAGCATTAACAGAAGCTCTGGGCCGCACTGTTGGTCTTTTTAGCTTACTTTTAAGCAAACCTAGATAATGCGTTATAAAAAAGACATACAACGTTATAAAGAGTACAGTAAAAGCAGTGCATTATTACTGGTGTTAACACAGCAGGGATTGTGGGCTTTGTTTGTATATCGTTTCTTTAATGCCATTTATAGATCTACAATGCCCAAGATTGTAAAAGCACCCTTACTCGTTGTCGGTGTTTTTTTTCAGAAATGGATTGAAGTGATTACAGGGATAACATTACCCTATGCAGCAACAATAGGCGAAGGCTTATATATAGGTCACTACTCAGGTATAATTATTAGTCCAGAAACTGTAATAGGGAAGCATTGTAATATCTCGCAAGGAGTAACGATAGGTGTGAGTGGACGAGGAGCACACCGCGGTGTCCCTACAATAGGTAATCGTGTTTATATGGCTGCTGGAGCAGTGATTGCAGGAGGAATAAATGTAGGTGATGCGGCTGTCATAGGAGCAAACTCCTTAGTAATTACAGATGTTAAAGAAGGTACTACAGTAATAGGAGTACCTGCAAAGATGGTGAGTACTAAAGATTCTAAAGGTTACATATAATGGATTTTTTAGTTATTTCTGACGCTCCTATCTTAGATAAAAAGGGAATATATGAGGGGTATGCTCCTTATATAAAAGAGATGAATATCTGGCTTGATGTTGTAGATCAAGTAACTTTTGTATGTCCCACTAGTTATAAAAAAACGTTACTTACTGCTCCATTTGATAGGCAGGACATCAATGTTAAAAGTCTGCGTAGGCTTGAGTTTAATAGCATACTTGTTGCACTTATATCTATATTTACATTGCCATATCAAGCCATCGTTTTATGGAGTGCTATGCGTAAGGCAGATCACATACACTTGCGGGCTCCAGGTAACCTGTGCTTACTTGCCTGTATGGTACAAGTTATGTTCCCTAACAAGAAGAAAACTGCCAAGTATGCCGGAAATTGGGACCCTTTGTCAAAGCAACCACTCGCTTACAGACTTCAAAAAAAGATTTTATCGAATACCACATTTACTAAAAATATACAAGTACTAGTGTATGGGGAGTGGAAAAATAGCACCAGTAATATCACACCTTTTTTTACAGCAAGTTATTACCTAGAAGAGATAGACTCCTATAAACAAAGAAATTTTGATAAACCTTTAAGAGCAATTTTTGTAGGCACAATGGGAAGCAATAAGCGACCATTTGAAGCGGTACAGCTTATAAATAAGTTACGTAAAGCTGGTCTTGATATAGTGCTTGAAATGTTTGGCGATGGTCCACAAATGGAAGATATTAAATGGTATAGGAAGGAAAATGGTCTCCTTGATTACGTCATTTTGCGAGGAAACCAACCGGCAAACATAGTAAAAGAAGCCTACAAAAGATCTGATCTTGTTATACTATTATCAAAAAGTGAAGGCTGGCCTAAGGTTATTGCAGAGGGTATGTTTTGGGGAGCAATTCCTATAGTTACTCAAGTTTCTTGTGTTCCTTGGATGCTGGATAATGGCAGTAGAGGAATACTTGTTGATAATCCAGATAAAATAAACACTACTCAACTAATCAAACAGCTAGAAGATAGTGCATCTTTACAGAAAATGAGTAATGCTGCCACACATTGGTCTAGGCAATATACGATGGACACATTTACAGCTCAGATAAAAGAATTGCTTTAATGAGAGTATTACAACTTATAGACTCACTAGATGCAGGAGGGGCAGAGCGTATGGCGGTAAATATAGCAAATGCTTTATCTCAGAATGGTGTAGAATCATATATATGTGCCACAAGACGTGGCGGATCGCTAGAAAATGAACTGTTTGTAAAAGAGAGCCTTTTTATTTTAAATAAAAAAGCGACCCTAGACGTAATTGCTTTTTTTCGATTTTTTAAATGGTTAAAGAGGAAACAAATAAATATAATTCACGCACATTCTACCTCAATACATCTTGCAATTTTTGCAAAAATTTATAACAATAATATCAAGGTAATCTGGCACGATCATTATGGAATGAGTGACTCTTTAGAAAATAGAAAAGCCTATTTACTCAAGCTACTAGGACCTTATATAAATACAGCGATAGTTGTAAATCCTAAGCTTGCCCTATGGTCTAAGGAAGTGCTTAAGATTAATAAAGTACACTTTTTACAAAATTTTGCTACTGTAACGGTTAATCAATCTAAAAAGACGTTGCTTAATGGAGAAGCAGGGAAGCGCATAGTGTGTCTAGCAAATTTACGCCCTCAAAAAAATCATTTAGCGCTTATTGATGCTTTTGCAAAAACACGATTGCCGTTTCCAGATTGGACACTTCATCTTGTGGGTAAATCCTTTAATGATGATTATTCAAAATCTGTGATGGATAGTATAGTTACAAATAACCTATCTAATAGTGTTTTTTTGTATGGAAGCTGTCAAGATGTAAGTCACATACTTAACCAAAGCACTATTGGGGTTTTAACTTCCTTATCAGAAGGGCTGCCGGTATCTCTCCTTGAGTATGCAAATTGTGGTTTGCCAGTTGTAGTAACAAACGTTGGGCAATGTGCTGAGGTAGTAGGTCAAGATGGATTTATCATTAATAGCGTTATTGAAGAGCTTCCTGATGTGCTTACACAATTAATCAAAAACAAAGATAATATACGAGGGGTAATGGGAGACCGCTTTCGCGAAAGCGTAAGTACAACCTATAGCAAAGACGCTTTTATAGAAAAGTTAATGCCCATTTATAACGATTTAATATCTTAGGGTGGTGAGTATTTCTCAAAATAAAACATATACAGCTTTTTTGATAATTCATATTATCATTGGAGTTTTGGTATACTTTGTAAAGCCATTTGCAATTATTTATTTTCTTGGTGTTGTAGCTTATTTTATAATCCAGATTTTAAGGACTGGAAATAAAAATAATGAAGCCCTTATGGGTGCGGCTTATATAGCAGGCGCAGAGGTTTTTTTTAGAATGAGTAATGCCGTCCCTATCTATGAGGCGGGGAAGTATTCTGTAATTTCATTTATGTTAATTGGGCTCTTTTTGAGCGGTGCTAGCCGAAAATCTGGTGTTTACTGGATATATATATTCTTACTATTACCTAGCGTGCTTGTAGCTTCAATAACACTTGACTTAGGGACAGATGTGAAGAAAGCCGTTTTCTTTAATCTTAGCGGTCCCGTATGTTTAGGAATATCTGCATTATATTGTATAGATAGAAGAATAACGTATCGCCAGCTATCTAATCTTACAAAATGGATTCTATTACCCATAGTCGCAATGTCTATTTACATAACCCTGGGAACTCCAGATCTGAGGGAGACTTTACGCAGTACCGGAGCAAATTATGCGGCTACTGGTGGTTTTGGACCTAATCAAGTATCTACCGTACTAGGTTTAGGTATGTTTATGGCTCTAGTGCAATTAATTGTTAATAGTAAGAATAAAGTGCTGTTATTCGTTCATCTGGCCTTAATAGGCTTTTTGCTTTATAAGGGTATAATTACTTTTTCGCGTGGTGGGGTTATCACGGGTTTAGTTTGTAGTGGTGCTTTTTTAATAATCTATTTTGCCGGATCCAAAGGAAAAGTTAGAAGGAAGATGATAACCTATCTCATCTTACTGGGTGGTGTTGTAGTAGGGGCATCATTGTATAGCTCCTTTCAAACTAATGGACTTATAAATAAACGATATACAAATAGAGATGCAGCGGGTAGACTTAAGAGTGATATCACAACAGGTAGAGCAGAGTTGCTAGAGACAGAGATATCTGCATTTTATAATAACCCGCTTGTAGGTGTTGGAGCAGGAAAGGTAAAAGAGTTAAGAGGCAATGAAAACATTGTTGGAGTTGCCTCTCACAATGAGATAAGTAGACTATTATCAGAGCACGGTATATTAGGTTTAATAATACTTGGCATTTTAATTATTTATCCATTAGTTTATAGATCTAAAAACAGGCGTAACTATCTGTTTTTTTCGGCGCTGTTGTTTTGGTTTTTAACTATAAACCACTCCTCAATGCGTATTGCGGCACCAGGTTTTATTTATGCTTTATGCCTATTAAATATTGTAAATGAAAACAAGAAAACTTCTGTACGTAGGAAACGCGCTCTCTGCTAGTGGTAAAACGCTTACTACTATAGAAACCTTGAGCCCGCTGCTCAAGCAGGAGGGCTATGACGTAATAGCGACATCTCAAAAGCCTAATAAACTCCTCAGGCTGCTGGATATGATTGCTACCTTTTACAGGGTAAGGGATACTGTAGATGTTGTTCTAATCGATACATACAGCACACTTAACTTCTGGTATGCAGTGATCATAGGGAGGCTTTGTAGCAAGAGTAACATCCCTTATATTCCCATCTTGCACGGTGGTAATTTACCAGAGCGGCTAGAAAAAAAAACACAAATTTGTAAAGCACTTTTTGGAAATGCAAAAATAAACGTGGCGCCTAGTGGTTATTTATATTCCGCTTTCGCGAAAGCGGGATTCTCAAACCTCATACACATTCCTAATACACTTGAGATAGAAAAGTACCCGTTTACAGAGAGGGAGAACTTTAAACCCAAGTTACTCTGGGTACGATCATTTGCCAAAATATACAATCCTTTAATGGCGATTAAAGTTTTAGAACAACTCCTTACTCACCATCCGGATGCTACACTCACGATGGTAGGGCCAGAAAAGGATGGGAGTTTGCAAAGCTGTAAAGCGTATGCTAGTGCTAATAACTTACCCGTGACTTTTACTGGAAAATTATCAAAAAAGGAGTGGATTAAAGAGAGCACAAAACACGATATCTTTATAAACACCACAAATTTTGATAATATGCCGCTAAGTGTTGTTGAAGCAATGGCATTAGGATTAATAGTAATATCTACAAATGTGGGAGGTCTCCCATATCTTATAAACGATGGTAAAGATGGATGTCTTACTCCTGCTGGAAATGTTCAACTGTTTGTTTCAAAAGTACTTATTGTGATTTCTTGTACTCAAGACTCTATAGATATCACAAAAAAAGCGCGTGAGAAGGCAAACTCTTTTGCCTGGCAAACCGTAAAAAGTAAGTGGCATCAAGTGCTCTGCTAATTTTGTGATATATTTACCGTACTAACTAACCCTCTAATGTCGCGTTTGCCAGATATACATTTTGACGTTTCAGAACGTAAAGTTTTGTTGCGTATTTTTGATATTATAGCGGTACTGGGCGCGTTATATCTTACACAAATTTTCCTCCAGTTTGACTACCTAGAACTTAATAGTGAGAATCGTGTAGCTATTATTGTGCTCATTGCGTATCTATCTATTTTTGGGACTGTTTTTGAACTATACTTCTTACCCAAAACAGTAAAATTTCAAACGATGCTTAAGAATGTTATTCTTACAGTATCTGTTACCGTATTGTTTTATTTACTAACTCCATTTTACACACCTATTTTACCAGAAAATAGATTACAGATTGTGTTTTTTTTCTTGGCTATGGTTGTAGGTATAAGTCTATGGCGATGGTTATATATCACTGTTATTGCCGCTCCTAGATTTTATAAAAAAGCGATTGTAGTAGGAGATTCATTTAACATTAGAAAGATTATCACAAATCTAGAAAGTGCAGATCCTAATTATAAAATAGCTGGTTATGTAAATACAGAACCTATGTCTATAGAAGAAGTAATTGCTACAGATGCTAAGCGTTACCCTCCAGAAGGTTTATTACAAACTATAGAAGATAATGGTATCTCAGAGATTATTGTAGCTAGTAGTTATACAGATGGAGTAATGCTACCTCTTTATGATCAACTCATAACTCTTTTAGAAAAAGGTTTTCCTATACGGGAGTATATGCAAGTTTATGAGGAGATAACTCAAAGGGTGCCTGTAGAGCACGTAGACAAAGATTTTTATCGCTACTTTCCTTTTAGCAGAAGTAATCAAAATAAATTTTATAGACTTATACATAGGGTATTTGACCTTTTATTAGGTGTTATAGGTATAAGCTTCTTTATAGTCTTTGCTCCATTTATTTGGTTAGGTAATTTACTAGGTAATAGGGGACCGCTTTTTTATACACAAACGCGAGTAGGGCATAATGGTCAACCTTTTAAAATTATCAAGCTACGCACAATGATTGTGAATGCCGAACAAGATGGAGCCGCCTATGCCCAGAAAGGTGATAGTCGTATCACCAGCTTTGGGAGGTTTTTAAGAATGAGTAGAGTAGATGAGATTCCTCAATTTTTCAATGTTATTTTAGGAGAGATGAGCGTGATAGGACCTCGACCAGAGCGTCCAGTATTTGTGAAAGAATTATCTAAAGAAATCCCTTTTTATGAGACAAGGCATATTGTAAAACCTGGTCT
>JAHDEV010000082.1:6980-11257 GCA_020628615.1 Dokdonia sp. | reverse complement strand
CCTAAGTCTAGCGCACCATCTAGGTCAAGATTAACAAGCATATTACCCATCAAGTTTTTAAGTGTTCCCTTTGCCGTAAAGGTGTCTTGGTCAATCTTAAAACGTAAGTCGTTTATCTCGATATAAGTAAGTTCTGTAATGCCAGTATCATTTTTAATCTTTACATCTATATTGATGTTGTTCATCCTTTTAGGGAGATCAGGATACTTAAAAGAAGCATTGTTAGACACAATCTCAATATCAAGATTTGGGATGTTAGTCTCCGTTGTTTTCCCTTTTATAATTCCGCTTACGCGAAAATCGCCACTCGTTTCCACCCCATCGAGATTTGCTCTGTATTCCTTAGGGATTAGGGCTAGAAAGTTCTTAAAATCTGATGAAGGTGTTTTAAATGATAAGTCCATAAGATTGCCATCTTCTAGAAGCTCTATAAAACCATTAAACTCTAGTGGGAGTTCGTTTATTTTGGCTAGGTTTTCCTTAAAAGTATATTTCTGTTTTTCTAGCTCCATTTGGATTACAGCCTCGAGGTCTAGGTCGTGCCCGTCTAAGTAATGTGTGCCGCCATAATCAAAAGATACTACAGCGTGGGTCTTCGTATCTAGCTCACTCTCAATAGCCGAAAAATCTCCAGAACCAGTATGGTTTACCTCTGTAAGTTCTAAGTGGGTTTGTGTAGAGCGATCGTCATAAATTATTTTTGAGTCTACGAGGCTGTACTCTTGTAAGTTAAAAACAAAAGGTTCTGAGCTCTCCTCAGTAGTAGTCTCTGTAGTCGGTGTCTCTTTTACAATATCATAATTTGCATTGCCTAAGGAGTCTACTTGTACGTGTACGTTTGCTTCTAGAAGAGATAGTGCATCTATAGCAATAGGCTCATCTGCGGTGTTTTTAAAGAGCTGGGTAACGCCCATCTCAATGCGTATTTCTTTACCACTCGCAAGTGTGTCACCAGCAAATGGTGCGTTGTTTACTACCGTAAAATCATTTACTATAACCGTAGCATCAGGAAAACTCCTAAAGAGGCTTAAATCCAGAGAAGACCATTCTACTTGAGCGTTGAGGTTATTGTTTATGGTTTCCTTGAGGAGGTCTTCTAGTTTTCCTCTAAACAAAAATGGAGAAGCAGCCAGCACGATAACAAGTACAAGAACTACAATGCCTATAATTTTAAATATCTTTTTCATTTGTTGTTTTCTAATGTTGTCTTTTACAATCTGCCTTAGTGTGAATATACTTGTTTATATAGGGAGCTTAATTTCTTCTCCTTCTTCAAGGTTAAAACGCTTCTTAAATAACCATACACCTAGATAAAGGAACGGTGTGTCGAATGCCGCTACGAGAATTTTAAATAAGAATCCACCTAATAATAGTCCGCCAAATAAATTCCATTCTATTAGCCCAAAAGCGCACAAGAGCAAAAGCACACTTGCCGTATCTATAAATTGTGATAAAAAGGTGGAGAAGTTATTTCTGAGCCAGAGGTGTTTGCCCTTAGTTACTCGTTTCCAAAAATGATAAATGTGTATATCTACATATTGCGCAAGTAAGTATGCCATCATACTTGCAAAAACCGCCAGCGCCGTAGCGCCAAATACGGTGGTAAAGAGACTATCACTTACAGGCGACCAGCTAGTCGCAGGAACTACTTTTGCCACATAAACGATGAGTAACGAAAAGAGAGAGGCAAAAATGCCAGCAGTGACCATCTGGTTTGCTTTTTTTCTTCCGTAAATCTCGCTTACAATATCGGTAATAAGAAAGGTGATAGGGTAGGGAAGTATCCCTACAGAAATCTCAAAAGTATAAATACCAAAAAAGTCCCAGCTAAAGAATTTTTGAAATATAAGGTTAGATACCACCAGGGCACATATAAAAAGAGCACCTAGTGTAAAATAGATGCGATAGGCTAGTTGTAAGTCCTTTGAATTTAAGTGACTAGAGATTTGATTCATTTTCTTAATAACTTCAATTTCAAAATTAGGGCATTGTGATTTTGATTTCCTTAATTTGTTGTGAAATCTTAAGCCCAACTTAGAACAGCTATCTCATTGCATACTATATACTTATCATTAGGCAGTAATCAAGGTAATACGTACGAGGCACTCAATAATGCAATTCAATTGCTTTTTGAGCGTGTAGGTCGTGTGCGCAAAATCTCACCAGTGTATCAAAGCCCAGCTTGGGGTTTTGAGGGAGCAGATTTTCATAACTGTGCTGTAAAGATGGAAACATCACTATCTGCAAGTAAGCTCTTAGATGCAACGCAAGCTATAGAAAAGTTACTAGGCAGAGATAAAACAGAAGGAGAAGGATATCAATCACGATATATCGATATAGACATATTACTATATGACGATGTTGTTAAGCAAACAGAGCGATTAACCATACCACACGAGCATATGCTCAAGCGTCGTTTTGTATTGCAACCGCTCGTAGATATAAGTGCAGATGAGGTTGCTTCTGTTTTTAATAAGTCTTTTACAGCGTTGCTAGAAGCCTGTGAAGATGATAGCACATTAACAAAGCAAGCAAAGTGGCTCAAGAAGCCACAAGACAGTATAGATCTAGGTGGTTACAATTATATAGCGATAGAAGGTAATATAGGCGCTGGTAAAACAAGTCTCGCTACAATGATCTCTGAGGAGTTTAATGCAAAACTCATTTTAGAGCGATTTAAAGACAATGCATTTTTACCTAAATTTTACAAAGACCCAGATAGGTTTGCCTTCCCTCTAGAAATGTCTTTTCTAGCAGATCGCTATCAGCAATTGCTTGATGATATTGGTCAGTTTGATTTGTTTAAAGACTTTATGTGTGCAGATTATGATCGATATAAATCGCTCATCTTTGCACAAGTTACATTACAAGAAGAAGAGTATGTGCTGTACAAGCGTCTCCACGAGATGATGTATAAAGATATGCCACAACCAGACTTGTATGTGTACTTATATCAAAACACGGAGCGTTTGCTTAAAAATATAAAGAAGCGTGGCCGTAGTTATGAGAAAAGTATTGCTCCAGAGTATCTAGAAAAAATCAATCAAGGGTATCTAGATTTTATAAAGGGACAGCATAATCTTAATGTAAAGATTATAGACATCTCAGATCTTGATTTTGTAAAAAACCGCGAAGACTTTTTGAAGGTGATTAACTCTTTTACTGCTTAGTTTTACAGTCGCTTGTTATTTTAAATCACTAATGTATTTGTCCAAAAAGGCAAGGCGCTTTTTTGTCCATTCTTGCATATACGTAATACCTTCTTCCTCATAAATGAAAGTGTCCCATACGAGCGCTTCTCTCTCGTAAACCTTCTGTTCTTTTAGTAACTTATAGGTATCCATTTGTTTTTTGAGCAACTGCTCTTCGCTTAAAACTCCTTGTCGTAAGGTGAGCCATCGCGCTTGAAAACGTGCAATAAAATCATCTGCATCTGTGGCGATAAGCCTTCTTAATAGTCCGTTGCTTAAAAAGTCATTTGTGGTATTAATACGCTTTCCGCTGTAGATGGTTCCTAGTGTTCCGTCCAGATCCCAAGGAGCATAAAAGTAGGGCGCTCCGGCATCATAACGTATCAGGTAGAGGTTTTTTCCTAGATTATCTGGTGCTCGTAGGGCATTTATATATAAGAAGTAATCTATAGCATTATCAAGTACAAATTGTTTTGAGATCGCTTTCGCGAAAGCGTCATCATCACTATTAACCACAAAGTCTGTAAAAGGATATACATTGTCCCAAGGCGCATTAGTAGGCGATGGGTATTTTATATCATAACCACCCCAGCTGGCTAAAAAATTCTTTGCAGGAGGTATAGAGTCAAAGGAACTGGCACCTAGGTAGCGTGCCCCTTGAAAAATCTCACCGCGTACGGTATCACCCTTGTTTTTCTTTATCTTAACTAGCTTGCGATCTACCTGCTCCTGCAGTAAGAAAAGACCTTTGTAGCGACCATTTATAAACACCTCACTATAAGCGGCGGTCGCACCAGCCTTTGCCTTAGGTTCTTTATCTAGATAATGTGGTGTGTAGATATCATTCCAGAGATTAAGTGAGATAAAAGAACGCATACGTAAGGGCTCGTTATAAAGTCCATCCAGAATCCAGTCATCATCAGAGCGCATTCCAGCCAGCTTGTAGTCTTGGTTTTCAAAACCTAGACTGTCTTTGTAAAAGTTGAGGTCATAGGTTTTCTTCTTAAAAACAAGCGAACTACTACCTCGTAGTTCAATACCAGCATAACTTGTAAATGTGATTTCCTCATCTGCATACCCAATGCG
>JAHDEV010000082.1:5227-6880 GCA_020628615.1 Dokdonia sp. | reverse complement strand
CATAACTTGTAAATGTGATTTCCTCATCTGCATACCCAATGCGGCACATACGTTTGGGCTCATTTACAATGCCTTCTGGCGCATTTATAATAATAAGCGGTAAAGAAGTTATGTAGGCTTTATAGGTGTCATTATTAAGCTTGAGGGTGTGAGTTGTGCTGTATATGGAGTCTGTGCTATGAAGGGTAAGCGTGTATGAATCATTGCCCAGTGAGAAAACCTCTGTTTGTGATAGCTTTCTATTTTTTGGTATCTGTATGACGGCAATCTGTAACGAGTCGTCTATGGCAAGTTGCTCACTATGCCAGGTAGTTTGAGCACAGCTAGAGAGGCTTACTGCGGCTAATAAAATAAATAGAAAGTACTTCACGAGTAACATTGATTAGTTCTCGTAAATTTAAGCAAACGGAGTGCCATAATAAACTCTTAGTTAAAAGTTTACGTGGGGACTGCTTGTAAAAGGTGTATGCTCGCTAGTATGTGCGCTTCATAAGCCCTTGCCCAAAAAGCCTAAGCGTTTCCTTTTTATCTTCTGAGATATCTACATTATCAAGTGCGGTAAACGCCTTTTGAGTATACTTAGCTATTTCTTCTTCGGTTGCTTTTGCGGCACCTGAGTCCAGAAATTGTTGCTTTACCGTCTCTATTTTATCTGTAGGGTCTGCCGGTGAGATAGAGAAAAAGTGCTCTAGCTGTTGTGCATCATCCTTGTTTGAATTTGCTAGGGCAGTGAGGTATAAAAATGTTTTTTTGTTTTCTATAATATCGCCACCTACTTGCTTTCCAAAACTCTCTGGATCGCCAAAGGCATCTAGATAATCATCTTGTAGTTGAAAAGCCAGTCCAAGATCACGCCCGTAGTTATAAATACCTTCTTGACAACTCTTTGATGCGCCAGCTACAATAGCTCCCATTTTAAGTGCAGCACCTACGAGAACAGCGGTTTTATACTCAATCATCTTCATATATTCTGGGATGGTCACATCGTCACGCGTCTCAAAATCTACATCATACTGTTGTCCCTCACAAACCTCTATTGCTGTTTTTGAAAACAGTTTTGCCAGCTCCTTAAAGGTGGCTCCCTCATAATTTTCAAAAAGCTGGTAGGCACGTATAAGCATTGCATCACCAGAAAGAATACCCGTATTAATATCCCACTTCTCGTGCACCGTTTCTTCCCCGCGTCTCAAGGGTGCATCATCCATAATATCATCGTGCACTAGAGAGAAGTTATGAAAAATCTCTACTGCCAGCGCTGCATCTAGTGCATCCTTATAGTCTTTTTCAAAAAGCTCACACGCCATAAGTGTAAGTACTGGACGCAATCTTTTACCACCTAGTTGTAAGATGTAATTAATAGGCTCATAAAGATTTTTAGGTTCCTTCTCTAGCGCGTGCTTGTTGAGATATTCTAAAAATATAGATGTGTATTCTGGTATGCTGTGCATAAATGGCAATTTTTTGTAAAAATAAGTGATAAAAGGAGATTATGCCCTATTACGCTTTCGCGAAAGCGCACAGTAAAAACTTACAGTTGTTAAATTTTAACTAAAGTTAACGGAAACTTTAAAAACTTAAAAAGTTTCCTGCGTATCTTCGCGCCTTAACTATGAAAGAACAATTATTAAAAACCGCCACCGAACTGTTTTTAAA
>JAHDEV010000082.1:0-5127 GCA_020628615.1 Dokdonia sp. | reverse complement strand
AGAAAAATTTTAAATAAACTTATTAAATCTAACCATAACTAATGATACAGAGATTATATATAGCTCTAATGCTTCTTGCTAGTGTAGGTGTGACCGCACAGACCAGAAGTTTTACTGTAGAAGAGGCTGTGACTTTTGCTCTAGATAGCAACTACACAGCAATAAATAGCCGTCGTGATATCGCAAAGGCTATAAAGCAAAAGTGGGAGACCACAGCTAGTGGGTTACCACAGGTAAGTGCAAGTCTAGATTATAATTATCAAATCAAGCAGCCTACACAGCTTATACCAGCCGAGTTTACTGGAGGAGAGCCAGGTACTTTTATACCCGTAGTTTTTGGAACACAGCAAAATGCTACTGCCACCGCTACATTGAGTCAGCTTATTTTTGATGGGTCATACCTTGTAGGTCTACAAGCTGCAAAGACGTTTCTAGACTATTCTAAAAATGCAAATGAAAAAACACAACTCGAAGTACGCAAAGGAGTCATAAACGCTTACGGCGGTGTGCTACTTGCACAAGAAAGTGTGGCGATTTTAGATCGAAACATTGCAAACCTAGAAGATAATCTTAAGGAAACAAAACTCATTTTTGAAAATGGTTTTGCAGAAGAGGAAGATGTAGAGCAGTTACAAATCACTTATTTATCGCTTCAAAACCAGCGAGCAAATGCAAAGCGTATGGTGGTGATTGCAAAGCAAATGTTTAACCTCGCAATAGGTGTAGGCGTAGATGAGGAGACGGTTCTTAAAGATAGCCTAGAGTCACTTGCTGTTCCAGCACTAGGATTACTTAATGATACGGTTAACATTGAGCAAAATGTAGACTATAAGATTGTAAATAATCTTAATGAGCAAAGAGCACTAGAGCTTAAGCTAGAAAAGAGCAAGGCCTTACCTACACTAGGAGCATTTATAAACGTAGGAACCTTTGCAGGGCGTAATGAGTTTAACTTTTTTGATAGTGATGAGAAGTGGTTTGCACAGTCTATTACTGGGTTCCAGCTTAACATCCCTATTTTTAGTTCTGGTATGCGTAATGCAAGAACAGCGCAGGCAGAGATTGCGCTAGATCAAGCAGCAACACAAAGAGAGGAGACAGAGCAACAGATAAAACTTGCTTATGCATCTGCAAAAAGTGATCACGAGCTTGCGATAGATAACTACAACACTGCGCTGAAGAATATCAAACTTGCAGAGCGCATTGAAAATAAAAACCAAGTAAAGTTTAGAGAAGGGCTTAGTACGAGTTTTGATTTAAGACAAGCACAAACACAGCTTTACCAAGTGCAGCAAGAATTAATACAGGCAATGCTACAAATTGTAACCACAAAAGCAGAGCTAGAGACTATTCTTAATGTGCCTAACTATACAAACAACTAGTTTTTAAAAAGAGAATCCAAATAGTACCAATCAGTAATATTACAATGATGAAAAAATATATCACACTTGCCATCTTAAGTATCGCGCTAGCTTCTTGCGGTGGAGACAGTAACGGAAAATCTGTAGAAGCCCTTCTAGAGTCTGGATCTGTAGAGGAGTTACAGGCAAAACAAAAAGCACTTAAGGAAGAGATCACGGCTACTAATGATCAACTAGCACAAATAGAAAAGGTGCTAGAAGAAAAGAATCCTAGAGACAAGAAGGAAGTACTTATCACGACAATGACAGTAAAAGACACCTTGTTTAATCACTTTATAGAGGTGCAAGGTAATGTAGAGACTAAGCAAAATGTACTTATCTACCCAGAGTATCAAGGTACCTTATCTCGTGTAGTTGTAAAAGAAGGACAGCGCGTGCGTAAAGGGCAAACACTGGCTCGTATAGATGACGGTGGTCTAAGCAGTCAAGTAGCACAAATGGAATCTCAACTAGCACTTGCAAAAACTACTTTTGAGCGCCAGCAACGTCTTTGGGATCAAAAAATAGGGTCAGAAATACAATACCTACAGGCAAAAACACAATATGAGTCATCACAAAATATGGTGAGCCAGATTAGAAGTCAGCTGGGTAAAACAACGGTTACAGCTCCATTTTCTGGAGTAATAGATGAGGTGATTACAGACCAAGGTACAGTGGTTGCTCCAGGTATGGCATTATTCAGAATCGTAAATCTTGATAATATGTATGTAGCAGCAGAGATTCCAGAAAGCTACCTGCCTACAGTAACTGCTGGTAAAAAGGTAAAAGTAGAGTTTCCAGTACTAGGAGAGTCTGTAGAGACTACCGTGCGCCAGACGGGTAATTATATCAAGCCATCAAACAGAAGTTTTGCGATAGAAGTAGACGTTCCTAATAAGGATGGAAAGGTAAAACCTAATCTTACAGCGAGACTTTCTATCAACGACTACACGGCAGAAAGTGCAATTTTAATCCCTCTCAATGTGATTAATGAAAATGCAGCTGGTGAGCAATTTGTGTATACCGCTTTCGCGAAAGCGGACGAAATGGTAGCACAGCAAAAGATCATCACCACAGGTAAATCACAAGGACCTAACATAGAAGTACTATCTGGTCTAGAAGTAGGAGATAAAATCATTGTAGAAGGTGCGAGATCTGTAAAAGATAACCAGCCAGTAAAAATCTTAACATACTAAGCGATGACAGATAAGAAAAAGAAAAATGTAAACAAGGAGTTTGCGATTTCAAGTTGGGCGATAGATAATCCTACGATTATTTACGTTCTTATGGCGCTGTTTCTTGCCTTAGGAATGGGAGCCTACCTAGGGATGGCTCGTGAGAACTTTCCAGAAATTAATGAGACTAAAATTTATATCTCTGCACCTTACCCAGGTAACACTGCCGAAGATATAGAACGTCTTATAGTAGATCCTCTAGAAGATAAACTGCAGAATCTTTCTGACGTGGTAGAGGTATTATCTACCTCACAAGAAGATTATGCCATCATCACAGTAGAGTTTAAAGAAGATGTTGATGTGCAAGAGGCAAAGCAACGTGTTAAGGATGAGGTAGACTCAGAAACAGCAAATGAGGACTGGCCTACGTTTAACAACGCAAAGGTAGAGCCTAATGTTTTTGACCTAAGTATCTCAGAAGAGACACCTATTCTTAATGTAAACGTATCTGGTAACTACCCTACTATAAAGCTCAAGGAGTATGCAGAGTACCTGCAAGACGAGATTGAGAGCCTTAAAGAAATCAAGGAGGCTACCATACGTGGTGCTCAAGAACGCGAGGTAGAAGTAGCGGTAGATGTGTATAAAATGATTGCTGCACAAGTAAGTTTTAATGACATACTTGCTTCTATAGGCAATGAGAATATGACCCTCTCTGCAGGTAACCTTATAAGCAGTGGGCAGCGTCGTAACATACGCGTTATAGGAGAGATTCAAAGCCCAGAAGAGCTTGAAGACTTTGTAATTAAATCAGAAAATGGAGCGATATACCTAAAGGATATCGCAACGGTATCATTTACAGAAGAAGATAAAACAACTTATGCGCGTGACCTTACGCTTTATGATGGAGATACCGTAGATGATGAGGAGATAAGCGAGACAGTAGTAATGCTAGATGTAAAGAAACGTTCTGGCGAAAATATGATTGAAGCTGTTGAGCAAATCAACGAGATTATCGAAAACGCCACGGCAGAGGTCTTTCCTCCAGATGTAGTCGTGCGTACAGCAAATGACCAGAGTGCCAAAACAGAAAACCAAGTAAATGACCTAGTAAACAATATCATCTTCGGGATTATACTTGTGGTAGGTGTACTTATGTTTTTCTTAGGGTTTAAAAATGCACTCTTTGTAGGTTTTGCAATCCCTATGTCTATGTTTATGAGTTTTATGATCCTTAATTTAATGGGTTATACGATGAATACAATGATACTTTTTGCCCTCATTATGGGACTAGGTATGCTTGTAGATAACGGGATTGTGGTAGTAGAAAACGTATACCGCCTTATGGATGAAGAAGGTATGGGACGCATAGAAGCGGCCAAAAAAGGTATCGGAGAGATTGCCTTCCCTATTATCATTTCTACACTTACAACCGTAGCAGCCTTTGTACCGTTAGGATTATGGCCAGGTATTATGGGACAGTTTATGATTTACTTCCCTATCACATTATCTGTGGTACTAGGTTCGTCATTATTTGTGGCAATATTTATAAACTCGATGCTCGTATCACAGTTTATGAATACAGAGGAGAAGGCGCTTTCGCGAAAATTTCTCATACGCACATCACTCATTATGTTGCCTATTGGGTTAATGATATTATTTTTAGGTGGAAGCATACGCGGTCTAGGAAGTTTAGTGCTAGCGACTATTATCTTTATGTGGATTTACAAATATGTACTCAAGGGTGCAGCAGATGTCTTTCAGCAGCGTTTCCTTACGTGGCTTGAGAAGGTGTATAAAAACTTCTTAGGGTGGTCTATTAGAGGCTACAGACCTATTGCATTTGTAGGAGGTATTTTTCTATTATTAATTTTAACTTTTATGGCATTTGGAGGCTCTATAGGGGCAGGTCGTACCGCTATAGAGTTCTTCCCAGATAATAAGCCTAACCAGATTACGGTGTATATCGAGTATCCAGAGGGAACAGCCATTGAGAAAACAAATGCCATTACTAAAGAAATAGAGCAGCGCGTCTTTAAAGTATTTAATGACGAAGCATATCTAGAGGGCGAAGATTACAATGCTCTTGTAGAAACTTCTGTATCACAAGTAGGTGAAGGTGCAGGTAATCCTCAAACAGATGGCGGTAGTGCTGCCGAGATGCCGCATAAAGCAAAAATTACGGCAACGATGCGTGAGTATAAGTACCGTAACGAGGCAGATAGTGAAGAGCTGCGCTTTAAAGTGCAAGATGCCGTGAGAGGTGTGTACCCAGGAGTGGTGATTACAGTAGAAAAAGATGCTGCAGGACCACCACAAGGATACCCTATTAACATCGAGCTAGAAGGTAAAGATTACCAAGAACTCATTATCGCAGCAGAGCAAATGCGTAACTATATCAACAGCCGTAACGTGCCAGGTGTAGATGAGCTTAAGATTAATGTAAATAGAGGTAAACCAGGTACAGAGGTCATTGTAGATCGCCAGAAGGCTGGAGAGCTAGGTGTGGCAACCGGTCAAGTGGGTATGCAGCTACGTCGTTCTATCTTTGG
>JAHDEV010000081.1:1769-11328 GCA_020628615.1 Dokdonia sp. | reverse complement strand
TGTTTACTAGGGTGCCACTGCTGGTTATGCACGATATACAGGTATAAGTAGTTTTTAAATACGCTTTCGCGAAAGCGTAAAACACTCACCCTAATTTTTTTTGATGTTTTAAAAAAATATAGTACTGATAATTGTCATAGTCTACCATTATATCTGGGCTTACATTTATAGTGTAATTAATTAAAAATCAGTTTTATGGAAACTTCATTGCCACTCTCAATAGATCTTTATCACAATGATGTAAAGGTTTGGAAATCTAATATTTCCCTTATCACTCACGAGATCAGCTTTATTGAAAACTTAACTAATTCATACATTTTTGAGCCGCATACACCGAACTTATTTGAAAAGTTAGAGCACTTTAAAGCTCATATAAGAACAATTAAAAATAGACTTGATACACTCGTACAATCACTTACAAAGCACGATGCAGAACTTAGCGGAATGTTAGAATGTGATACCGTGTCTTGTGATGTGTTTTTTGAGACAAAACATCTATCTATAAAAGAAGATTATCGCGATTTTATAGATACCTATAATGAAGTCAAAACTGAGATTTTTAACTATTGCGGCACTATTTTAAAAAGCAATAAGTGTCAAGATAATAAGTAATGTAAGTCTTAGTGAGTTTATACAGTTGGACTCATTAAGCATTTACTGGCATTACTAATTCTTTATGTAATGTCTTATACAACTCCCATTAGAGAGGGTAATGGGAGTTGTTTTTTTATTAAATAACCTAATATGTAAGCAATGAAATACTTCTACACTTTATGCATACTAGCAACAACATTACTACTTGGGAGTTGCAATAGCTCAGAACTTATAGAAAACTGGAAAAACCCAGATATAGAGACTTTTGAAGCTCAAAAAGTGCTCGTACTAGCTATGACTAGCGATGTAAAAAATAGAGAGCTCTTTGAAAAAAAGCTTGTTGAGAAGCTGCAAGAAAAAAGAGTAAACGCATATAATAGCACGGCATTTTTTAACTCAGAGTTTACCTCAAGACCTAGAACAGAGGAGGAGCTCGATAATCTAGAATGGGAGATGCTCACAGAGGGCTATGATGCCATACTGGTATCAAAAGTGCTAGGTGCAGAAGATAAGGTGACACTCGTGCAATCTTATCGCAACTGGGATAAAAGATTCAACGGTTTTGAAGACGATTACTATACAAGTCAAAACATCTATGTAGAAGACGAGAGAGTAGAGAAGTTTACCGTCTATCACGCAGAGAGCGCACTCTATTGTATTTGCCCCACAAAGGATAGAGAGATTATCTGGAAGGGCTCTATAGATGTGACAGAACCAGATAGTGATCGCAAGGCTATAAAGGACTACATAAACCTTCTGGTGTGGGTTCTTGAAGAGCAAGGTGTTCTTGTGTCTATGGAGCAGTAAATGTTTTTTATTACGCTTTCGCGAAAGCGTAATCCCTAGCAACTATTATCATAAAGCTGATATATGTCATAGTAAAAACACTTACATAATCACACATTTGCTATAAGTATAATGGCTGTAAAGCCTGTATAAATTAATAGTATATATGTCAAGTTGTTATCATTGTGGCGATGTTTGTGAGACAGAAATCATACATCAAGAAAAATCTTTTTGCTGTCACGGCTGTAAGACTGTCTTTGATATCTTAAATGATAATGACCTTACCTACTATTATGATATTGAGCGTGCTCCAGGTATATCGCCATTAGATCAAGAAGCAAAGTTTGACTTTTTAGACAATAAAGATATAGTAGCAAAGCTCATAGAGTTTGATGAGCAAGATACTCAGGTTGTCTCTTTATTAATACCTTCTATACACTGTAGTTCTTGCATATGGGTTCTTGAGAATCTCAATAAACTTAATGCGGCAGTAAAGGCGGCACAAGTAAATTTTCCAGAAAAGACCGTTCGTATTACATATAACTCATCAGAGATTACACTTAAAGATCTGGCTATACTTTTATCAAGAATAGGGTATGAGCCTTATATCTCGCTAGAGGACGCAACAGAGAAGAAGACAACGGTAGATAGAAGTCTTATCTATAAACTTGGTGTTGCTGGCTTTGCCTTTGGTAATATTATGTTCTTATCCTTTCCAGAGTATTTTGAGGTAGGTGAGTTCTGGCTAGATAAGTTTAAGTACGTTTTTAGATGGTTGATGTTTCTCTTTGCCCTGCCGGTAGTATTTTATTCTGGTCGTGATTATTTTATATCTGCATATAAAGGATTACGATCTAAAGTTTTAAATATAGATGTACCTATAGCCATAGGTATTACGGTACTATTTGTAAGGTCAAGTGTTGAGATTATGATGGACTGGGGTACTGGCTTTTTTGACAGTATGGCGGGGCTCGTCTTCTTTTTGTTATTAGGGAGGTTTTTCCAGCAGAAAACGTATGCCTTTCTATCATTTGAGAGAGATTATAAATCTTACTTTCCTATTGCTGTTACTAGACTTGTAAAACAAGTTCAAGATAAAACCGAAAATTCAGTTACTCACAATCGTAAGGAGCAAGACCAGTCTAAGGTTATAGAAGAGCAAGCACAAGTCTATGAGCTCAAGACTAAGGATCGCATACTTATAAGAAACGGAGAGCTTTTACCAGTAGACGCTATCCTTATTAAAGGAAATGCTCTTATAGACTATAGTTTTGTGACGGGTGAAGCAGCTCCTGTTACAAAGCAATCTGGTGATCAACTTTTTGCTGGAGGGAGACAGCAAGCGGGACCTATCGAGGTTGAGGTACTCAAGCCTGTAGAGCAGAGCTACCTTACTCAGTTATGGTCTAATGAGATCTTTAGTTCAAAAAATCAAAGTCCGTTTGAAAATCTAACAGACCGTATAAGCAGGAGGTTCACCATATCACTACTTGCTATAGCTGTTATTGCAACCTTAGTTTGGGTATTTATAGATATAAGTACAGCGCTTAATGTCTTTACGGCCGTGCTTATAGTTGCTTGTCCTTGTGCGATAGCTCTTGCTGCACCCTTTACACTAGGTAATTTACTGCGCATTTTTGGGCGTCATAAGCTATATATGAAAGATAGCTCAGTAATAGAGCGTATGTCACACATAGACACCGTTGTGTTTGATAAAACAGGTACGCTCACAACAAGTGTAAAGAACACAATAACCTATGAAGGTATTGCACTTACTACACAAGAAAAATCACTTCTCACCAGCACACTTAGAGCATCAAACCACCCTTTAAGTAGATCGCTATATGAACTATTAAATACCCACAATATCCAAACGCTGGATGAATATACAGAAGATGTAGGCCAGGGTATCACAGGGACTATAAACAACCACCAGATTAAGATAGGGTCTTACGGTTTTGTAAGTGATAATGCGGCTCATAAAACTGCACAACCACATACCCGTACTGCGGTTCATATAAGTACAGACAGTATGTATAAGGGGTGTTATTTATTTTATAATGACTACAGGTCTGGTGTACAAACCGTTTTTGATCAAATAGGTAAAAAAGCTAAGGTTATTATTCTTTCTGGTGATAATGATGGAGAGCGTGAGCATCTTGCAGAATTATTGCCACAAGATGCTACGTTACTATTTAATCAAAAGCCAGAACACAAGTTACAATTCATAAAGTCCCTTCAAGATAATAATCGCAAAGTATTGATGATAGGAGACGGTCTTAATGACGCAGGAGCTCTAGCACAAAGTGATGTAGGTATTTCTATATCAGAAAATGTAAATGTCTTTTCTCCTGCTTGTGATGGTATACTAGACGCACAAAGATTTAAAGATATACCCACTTTTATGAGCTTATCACGTAAGGGAGTAGAGGTCATTAAATATGCCTTTATTTTCTCAATATTTTATAACCTCATAGGTCTAGGTTTTGCTGTGACAGGTAATCTAGCACCAGTGGTGGCAGCTATATTAATGCCGCTTAGTTCTATAAGTATCGTTGTATTTACGACGATAGCCACCTCAATTTTAGGTAAAAAACTTAAAACAATATGATTACACATTTACACATCCCTTCGGCAGTAGGGCCGTCTCATAATATAGCAGTATTACCTGTGTATACAGAGAGACAGCTTATAAGTATGTTTTACAAATCTGTGCACCACAATGAGCCACAAGAGGGTTTTGATAGCTGGTTAAGCGCTGTGCAAAATCAACTCTCAGTAGTAGAGCAATTACCATCTAGAGATCAATCTTTTTATCTAGAGGCTCACGTTGCCATTTTACAAGAGTTTAAAACCACATTGCAAGCCATTACAAGATTTGAGCATCAGTTTATGATGAGTTGTCCTTGTGCTGTACAAGGGGCTGGAGTGCTGCTTTCATCGCTACAGAAAATAGCAAAAAGACTTCAAAAAGTGATCGTGTAAAAGGTGTGTATATGAGTTGTTTTACGCTTTCGCGAAAGCGCATTTAAAACTATTTAACAGTAACTGATATTTATCATATTTCACCTTGAAGTTCACACGTAGTTTTACACCATAATCCTATCAGGTATGAGTATTATTTATATGCTTCTTGCAATAAGTGTGGTTGTCGCACTCATCTTTTTTGCAGCTTTTATACTGTCTGTAAAAAAAGGGCAATATGACGACACGTATACGCCATCTGTGCGTATGCTTTTTGAAGATGAGGTAATTACAACTAAGGCTTCTGAGAGTGATAATAAAGATCAAGCAAATTCAACCAATTTAAAACAGTAACCCATTTTTTTTATGGAAATACAAAAATTCTATTACGATAATAAAATCGTACGTAAGTTTATAATCGCGACGATGTTTTGGGGCATTATAGGGATGAGTGTGGGGCTTCTTCTAGCTTTTATGTTTCTTTTTCCTAACCTTACAGACGGCATCTCTTGGTTAAGTTTTGGTCGTTTGCGTCCGCTGCATACTAATGCTGTGATTTTTGCCTTTGTAGGTAACGCTATTTTTGCGGGTGTTTATTACTCTACACAACGACTTCTCAAAGCTCGTATGTGGAAAGACTGGCTTAGTAATCTTAACTTCTGGGGATGGCAGGCTATCATTGTAGGTGCTGCAATCACGCTACCTTTAGGCTTTACCACCTCAAAGGAGTATGCAGAGCTAGAGTGGCCTTTTGACATTGCTATCGCGTTGATTTGGGTTGCTTTTGGGGCAAACTTAATAGGTACTATTCTTAAAAGAAGACAGCGACACCTTTATGTGGCAATTTGGTTTTATTTAGGAACATTTGTAACTGTAGCGGTATTACATATTGTAAACAGTATGGAGCTGCCAGTAAGCGCGCTTAAGAGTTACTCTATGTATGCTGGGGTGCAAGATGCACTAGTACAGTGGTGGTATGGTCACAATGCGGTGGCTTTCTTTTTAACAACACCATTTTTAGGTCTTATGTACTACTTTGTGCCTAAGGCGGCAAATAGACCGGTATACTCATACAGATTATCTATTGTACACTTCTGGTCTCTTATTTTTATTTACATCTGGGCAGGGCCACACCACTTGTTATATTCTGCACTACCAGACTGGGCACAAAACTTAGGAGTAGCCTTCTCTATTATGCTTATTGCTCCATCTTGGGGAGGTATGATTAATGGACTACTCACACTAAGAGGGGCTTGGGATAAAGTACGTACAGATCCTGTTCTTAAATTTATGGTAGTGGCAATTACAGGCTACGGTATGGCAACCTTTGAGGGGCCTATGTTATCGCTTAAAAATGTAAACGCCATTGCTCACTTTAGTGACTGGGTTATCGCACACGTACACGTAGGAGCACTTGCTTGGAATGGTTTCTTAACATTTGGTATGGTATACTGGATGGTACCTAGGTTATTTAAAACTACACTATGGTCTACTAAGCTTGCAAACGTACACTTCTGGGTAGGTACATTAGGTATTATACTTTATGCACTACCTATGTATGTTGCTGGTTTTGTACAAGCATCTATGTGGAAACAATTTAATCCAGATGGTACACTTACTTACGGTAACTTTCTTGAGACAGTGAGTGAAATCATCCCTATGTACTGGATGCGTGCTATAGGAGGAAGTATGTTTATAGTAGGAGCGCTTATAGGAGTGTATAACTTAATAATGACTGCACGCTCGGGTAATGAAGTGACAGATGAGCTTGCAGAGGCTGCACAACTTCAAAAAGTAACTAGAAAACGTACCTCAAAAGAGGGATACCACACTTGGTTAGAAAGACGCCCGGTAAAGCTTACCATTTTTGCAACTATTGCCATCCTTATAGGTGGTATGGTACAAATTATACCTTCACTTATGGTAGATGATTATGTACCTGTAATCTCAAGTGTAAAACCATACACACCACTAGAACTCGAGGGGAGAGATATTTATATACGAGAGAGCTGTGTATCGTGTCACTCACAAATGATACGCCCTTTTAGAAGTGAGGTAGAGCGTTATGGTGAGTACTCAAAGGCAGGAGAGTATGTGTATGATCATCCATTTTTATGGGGAAGTAAGCGTACGGGACCAGACCTTATGCGTGTAGGTGGTAAGTATAGTGACAACTGGCACTTAAACCACTTTTACGACCCGCAGAGTACATCGTCAGGTTCAATAATGCCATCTTATAAATGGCTTATTAAAAATGAGTTAGATAAAGATCTTACAGAAAAGAAAATGGAAGCAATGGTCACGCTAGGTGTACCGTATACACAAGAGGAGATAGATAATGCCCAAGAGCTTATGACAGCACAAGGAACGCAAATAGAGAAAAATCTTTATGCAGATCCAGACTTTGCAAATACCTATGAAGCAGATAAAAAATATGCCGAAGAGAATGGGCTAGATTTTATCGAGATGCGCAATCGTGAAGTGGTAGCTCTTATAGCTTACATACAACGATTAGGAACAGATATAAAAGTTAAAAACACAGACGGTACAACAACCATCATAAACGACTAAGCGATGTTAAAATTTGTAAAAGGAAATCTAGAAAATATTGATGGGGTTGAAATATACCCTATCATCTCACTACTTATATTCTTTGTCTTCTTTGCAGCCCTTTTCTGGTGGGTATTTACAGCAAAGAAGAGCCACATAGCAGAGGTGAGCAACATACCACTTAACGACAATACACTTAATTCAAATAATTAAATCTATGAGAACAGTAGCATCATTTTTAAGAATCTTAGGCTTCTCGATACTGGGTTATTTTATCATAGATATTGCAGGATCTACTGGAGAGATATCTATTTTTTTACAAGAACCTTGGATCTGGGCTGTACTAGGAGTAATCATTCTTTTTTATACCGCTGGTGAGATAAGCATAGAAGCCCTAAGAAGTATTCTATATAAAAGCCTCAAGCCAGACGCACAAAAAGTATATGATAAAGAGGCGGCTCTCGCAAAAGAAAACCAGTTTAAGTGGTTTAAGGAGAAGTATAAAGCCTCTCTAGGAAGTAAAGCAGTAGAGGAGGAGCACGAGATCATACTTGACCATAATTATGATGGGATCAAGGAGCTTGATAATAATTTACCGCCTTGGTGGGTATATATGTTTTATGCAACGATTGTCTTTGCGGTAATATACCTAGTGCGATTTGAAGTGTTTAACGACTATGACCAAGAAGAAGAATATCAGGTTGCGGTTGCAGAGGCAAAAGCAGAAATAGAAGAATGGAAAAAAACAGCTAAGGATCTTGTAGATATTAATACAGTAACACTACTTACAGATGCTAGTGATATTAATGCTGGTAAAGCCATTTTTACAAATAATTGTATTGCCTGTCATAAAGCAGATGGTGGAGGAGGTATAGGCCCTAACCTTACAGATCAACACTGGATTCTAGGTGGAGGTATAAAAAATGTATTTAAAACCATTTCAGAAGGTGGTCGTGATGGTAAGGGTATGATCTCTTGGAAATCTGAACTTAAACCCGCAGAAATGGCGCAAGTAGCCAGCTTTGTACTCTCATTGCAGGGTACTACTCCGGCAGAGCCTAAGCAAGCAGAAGGTGAGATCTGGATAGACCCAGACGCAGCACCTACACCTGTAAAAGAAGCAGACTCTCTAGTGGTAGAAGAGATTACCGTAGCGGCAAGTAATTAGTAAAAACAAGCACCTTATAATACCCCAGTATGGCAGAGCAAGGACAAGATAACTTTAGAGACACTATAGGCACTCTTAATGAAGAGGGTAAACGTGCTTGGGTTTTTCCTAAAAAGCCAGACGGTAAGTGGTACGAGTACCGCAAGTATGTAAGCTATGTATTGCTCTTATTTTTATTTAGTGCACCTTTTATCAAGGTAGGAGGTAACCAGTTTTTAATGTTTAATGTATTAGAGCGTCGCTTTAATATTTTTGGTTACCCCTTTTGGCCACAAGATTTTCACCTGTTTGTAATAATGATGATTATTGGGGTGGTTTTTGTGATTTTGTTTACCGTTGCCTTTGGTAGATTATTTTGTGGCTGGGTATGCCCACAGACCATATTTATGGAGATGGTCTTTCGTCGTATTGAGTACTGGATAGATGGTGATAGAGGGAAACAAATACGACTTAAAAAAATGCCGTGGACAAAAGAGAAAATAAAAAAAAGAGCCCTTAAATGGTCTATATTTTTTATCATCTCTTTTCTTATTGCAAATGTGTTTCTTGCCTATCTCATAGGCAGTGACCAGCTTATAAGATATATCACAGATGGACCATCTAAGCATATAAGCACACTAGTATCCTTACTCATTTTTACAGGTGTATTCTATTTCATATTTGCTTGGTTTAGAGAGCAAGTATGCATTATAGCCTGCCCTTATGGTCGTCTACAAGGTGTACTGCTAGATAATAAGTCTATAGTCGTGGCATATGATCACAAACGAGGAGAAAAGGAAGAAGGTCGCGCAAAATTTAAAAAAAATGAAGAACGCGCCACTACAGGTAAAGGTGATTGTATAGACTGTTTTGCCTGTGTGCACGTATGTCCTACAGGTATAGATATACGTAATGGCACCCAGCTAGAGTGTGTAAACTGTACTGCTTGTATAGACGCCTGTGACCATATGATGGAGGCTGTAAATCTTCCCACAGGGCTTATACGCTATGCAAGTGAAGATAATATTGAGAAAAAAGAAAAGTTCAAATTTACACCTAGACTCAAGGGCTATACAGCTGTACTAGGTATTCTTATAGCGGTACTTATAGGGATGCTCTTTTTACGTAACGATGTAGAGGCACGTATTTTAAGATTACCAGGGCAACTATATGAGCACAAGGAAGATAATATGATAAGCAATGTCTACACCTTTAAGCTAGTAAATAAAACCATAGAAGATATAAACAACGTGCACTTTGAGCTAGCTTCTCATAAAGGATCTATAGAGGTTGTATCTGGTAATAATTTTAAAGTAGAAGGACAAGGCCTTGCAGAAGGAACACTGTTTATTGAGATAAATGCAAGCGCTATTAAGAGTGATAAAGAACAACTAGAGGTTGAGGTGTATAGCGGTGATGAGCTCATAGAGACAACGGTTACCTCATTTTTAGGACCAAGAACATATAGATAGTATAACGCTTTCGCGAAAGCAAAAAAAGAACAATTATGAAGTGGAA
>JAHDEV010000081.1:0-1669 GCA_020628615.1 Dokdonia sp. | reverse complement strand
TATAGATAGTATAACGCTTTCGCGAAAGCAAAAAAAGAACAATTATGAAGTGGAACTGGGGAAAAGGTATTGTAGTGGGAATGATCTCATTTATGGCTTTCATACTGTATATGGTCATCACAATGAGCACAGATAAGAAGTATAGTCACGATCTGGTAACCGAAGAGTATTATGCAAAAGAAATGAAGTATCAAACCGAAATAGATGCCGAAACTAATGCAAATCTTCTTGAAGGTAAAATTAATGGAATACTTACTCCAGAAGGATGGTTACTTACATTTCCAGCATCTATAGATGCTACTTCTATAGAGGGTACTGTCTCCTTATATAGACCGTCTAATGAGCTGTTAGATTTTGAAATACCGCTTGCTATCACAGATGGTAAACAGCTCATACCAGATCATAAACTCATTGCTGGAAGATGGAATATCACAATCACCTGGAGTGATGGTGATCAAGATTATATGTATAAAAAATCAATAAGTTATTAAATGCTTTGGTCTGCACTCATATTCGGTTTATTAGGGAGTTTTCACTGTGTAGGGATGTGTGGGCCTATTGCGTTTATGTTACCTGTAGATCGTAAAAACCCCGTAAAGCGCTTTTTTCAATTATCAAGTTATCACGCAGGAAGAATTCTTACCTACAGCGTGATAGGTCTCATTTTTGGAGTAGTGGGGAAGAGTCTTAATCTCTTTGGTTTTCAGCAAAACTTGTCTATTGCTATAGGTGTTTTAATGATTGCTGTAATACTTATTCCTTCACGATTTTTAAGTAAGTATAGCATCTCAAAACCCATATATAAACTAGTGGGAAAAGTAAAAAGTAATATGGGAGCCGCGCTTAAAAAGAAAGATCCAGCAACGTTTTTTACCATCGGGTATCTTAATGGGTTGTTGCCTTGTGGACTTGTGTATATGGCAGTTTTTGGAGCGCTGGCTTCTGGAGATGCTTTACAGGGTGGTCTTTATATGGCCATTTTTGGACTAGGGACCATACCACTTATGACAACAGCTATCTACTTAGGTAACTTTTTAAAAGGAACGATTAAACAGCGCATAGTAAAAGCGATTCCGGTATTTGTAGTTATAATAGGTGTGCTGTTTATACTGCGTGGTATGGGCTTAGGGATTCCTTATATCTCTCCCTCAGAAAATGTGCGTATAGAAAAAATAGCCGCGCAGCACGCGTGTCACTAAGAGATATTACTAAACATAGATTTTTTTACAACCTCTAAACTTTAAACTTATGAAAAATTCATTATTACTACTCGTAGACTGGGGAATGGGAGCAATGTTAATAGGTGTTTTTGCCGTGGTGTGTATTGCGATGGTACTTATCGTATATAGTATGTCTCGCAATGGTAAATCTGCTACAAACCAAGAAGAAGATGATGCAAATAATGGCTAGTATACTGAGCGCGTTATGTACTCAAGTAGTCTATAAAGTGATAGATATGCGCATTGCTTTAATGTTTATTAAAGTGCAAAAAGGAGCTTAGGTTTAGACCGCTTTCGCGAAAGCGTTATTTAAAAAAACAAAAAAGGAGGAATCATCTTAATAGGTGATTCCTCCTTTTTTTATTATTATGACTTTTAGATTATACAGTCATAGAGAATAATTGTGTCTCTGGCTTTTTGCGCTGTAGGCGTAGGTCAAATGGTAGGCA
>JAHDEV010000252.1 GCA_020628615.1 Dokdonia sp. | reverse complement strand
CAATCATACCTGGAGACGGGATAGGACCAGAAGTTACCGCTCAAGCAAAAAAAGCTCTGGAGGCAGTGGCAGATGAGTATGGACATCACTTTACCTATACAGAAGCAATGATGGGCGCTTGCGCCATAGACGCAACGGGCAACCCGCTTCCTGAAGAAACACTAGATATTTGCGAGGCATCTGACGCTATATTATTTGGGGCGATAGGAGACCCAAAATATGATAATGACCCTACGGCAAAAGTTCGCCCGGAGCAAGGCCTTTTGAGATTGCGTAAGTCATTAGGACTCTTTTGTAATGTGCGACCAGTAAAAGCTTACGAGCAACTTATAGATAACTCACCTCTTAAAAGAGAGATCATTTCTGGCGCAGATATGTCTATCTATCGCGAACTCACAGGTGGTATCTATTTTGGTGAGAAACACCTTAGTGATGATGGTCAAGTAGCCTCAGACGGTTGCTCATATTCTGTAAAAGAAATTACAAGAATGGCACATCTAGCCTTTAAAGAGGCTCAAAACAGACGAAAAAAATTGACGCTCGTAGATAAAGCAAACGTGCTAGAAACATCAAGGCTGTGGAGAAAAACAGTAACTGAGATAGCAAAAGGATATCCAGATGTAGCGGTAGATTTTCTCTTTGTAGACAATGCAGCGATGCAAATGATTTTAAACCCAAAGCAGTTTGACGTGATTTTGACAGAAAACTTGTTTGGTGATATTATTTCTGATGAGGCAAGTGTAATAGGTGGTTCTATAGGACTTCTAGCTTCTGCCTCTGTAGGTACAGAAAATGCACTTTTTGAGCCTATACACGGCTCTTACCCGCAAGCTACTGGCAAGGGAATTGCAAATCCGCTGGCTTCTATCTTATCTGCAGCGATGTTATTGAGACATCTAGGGCTTCAAGACGAGGCTGCTAGTATAGAAACCGCTGTAGAAAAATCTTTAGAACTAGGTTTTACAACAGAAGATCTCAAACCAGAAAACCCGTTAAGCACTTCAAAAGTGGGTGATTTTATTGCAGACTATATCTTAAACCCAGAAGACACAAACCGTAATTTTAAAAACATTCACGCAGGACAAAGCACGATTATTTAGTCGTAGCTTATACGCTCGCGTATGCCACCACCTGCACGGTGTATAATCACATCTGCCTTTCGTTTACGTGCTATACTCTTTGCTTTACGTATGGCAGTACTCTGCTTTTGATGCTTTGAAGTGATACGTTTATTACCCTCACGCCTTACAGCCCAGTCCCCTTCATAGGGGACTACGTGCTGATGCCAAGTGCGTTTTCTACTCGCCTTGCGAGAGTTTTCATATACGTTTTCTACTATTTCTAGCAGTGAACGTAAAAAAGTTTTAATGCTACTCATAGTGCGAAGATACTATTTTACACAAGCTCATTATGTGT
>JAHDEV010000251.1 GCA_020628615.1 Dokdonia sp. | reverse complement strand
TAATTCGCTCTAGGTATGTCCACGTTCCTGGTTTGTTGAAAAAGTTAGTTTGCCCGACTTCCTTATGCAAGTAGGCAAAGGCATCTAGGCGTAAGATTTTACACCCAAAATCGGCTACTTTTTTTAGTGTTTCATCATAAAAGTCCCACACCATTTCTGAGGTGCCGTTTACATCCATTTGCCCAAGATAAGAGCGTTGTTGCTCAATAATCTTTAAAAGCTTAGGGATGTGAGGTGTTACGCTTTCGCGAAAGCGTACTTCAGAAATATCATATCCACCAGCAATCGCATTATTTACAAGTTCCACCGTATCCTTTTTATCTTCTTCTGACAGTTCGTTTAAAGTTTCTAAATCTTCAATCGTTATCGCGTGATACGTAATTTGCTGATAAAAAGTGTTCCAGTACGGGCGTTCTGTACCATCTGGAAACATCACTTTGAGCACTGGTAAGCCAGGCTTGCGCATGAATAACTTATCTAGGTACTCTTTTTTGGGAACAGCGACACCATTGTTGTAGGCATCTGCATTACCTTCCCAAAAGGTATTCCAGTCAATAAAGAAGTCTTTATAAATAGAGTTGTCACCGTTTTCTAGCATGTCTTTAAACTGTGGTGAGCCTACAGAAAGATGGTTAAGCACAATGTCAAACTTAAGCATGACATCTAGCTTTTTAAGCGCGTCAAGATCCTCTTGACTAACCAAATCTGAATTTATATTATAGTCTATGATGGAGAAACCGCGGTCTAGATCACTGTTAAAAAAAGTGGGTAGTACATAAAACAAGGAGAAGACATCCTTAAGTTCTGGACGCTGCAATAAGGTAACGGTATCGCTTAGTTTTTTACCTATACTATCTGGATATGCATTAAGCATTACACCATTGGGAATCTTAGACTTCATATACGCGAATTAATTATGAAATCTAAAAATAGCGAAATTGATAGAAGAAAACACTTTTATCAACCGCTTCGTCTAAAATTATTGTGCTTTACGCTGCGCAGCGATAATCTCGCCAACGGCTTGCCTATATTTTACAGGATTTCCTGCTTTTTTGATAGCCTTATACACCTTATGCGGATTGTGAGTAGACTGAGAGAAAAACTCCCAGAATCCTAGCATTTTCATCTTGATAGGCGTAGGGCCAGATAATGCCGCATCATACTGCTCGTATATCGTATCGTGAAAAGCTCTAAAAGTTTCCCATCGCTTTGCAGGATACTCTGTCGTATCTGCTTTAATCATGCTTGGCAAAAACGGATCTGCAATGAGACCTCTACCTATCATAAAATGCTCAATAGAAGGAAATAACTCTCGCATTTTTCTAAACTGCTCGACGCTTGTAATATCACCGTTGTAGTACAAGGTATGTTTTGCTACATCTATACATTTCTGAAACCCTTCTAGATCAACACCGCCT
>JAHDEV010000080.1 GCA_020628615.1 Dokdonia sp. | reverse complement strand
ACACAAGACCCACGCGCATTGTCTCTCTTATTTTATTACAACTTGCCATATTTGCCTTATTAGTATTTGCTTTTTATGGTTTCTTTCAAGATGTAAACACATCGCCGCGCAGTATTATTTTTTATGTCTTGTATGTATTTCTTGGGGTGTCTATAGTAAAGTTTGGCGTGTTTTATTTACTTAAAACTTATAGAACTGTGCTAGGCGGTAACCACCGTAATGTGGTTATTCTAGGTTGGAATAATCAGGCAGAAGAGCTTAAAAACTTCTTTTTAGAAAACAAGGCCTACGGGTATATGGTTAAGAGTACTTTTGATATAAATAATCCTAAAGTCTCACTAGATAATATATTTAGATATGTTTTAGAAAATAATATTGATGAGGTATACTGCTCTGTAGAGCAATTTTCAAATGAGCAACTTAGAGAAATTTCTGAGTTTACAGATAATAATCTTAAAATCCTCAAATTTATACCAGATAGCAGAGAGATTTTTACAAAAAAACTAGAGTATCAATATCTTGGGATTACCCCAATCTTGTCTTTACGTACCATACCTATAGACACGCCTCTTAACCAGTTTATAAAGCGTGCTTTTGATATTATTTTATCGGTAATTGTTCTGGTAGGAGTTCTTTCTTGGCTCACACCTATACTTGCCATATTAATAAAGTTGGACTCAAAGGGAACCGTGTTTTTTAAACAAAAACGTAATGGTCTTGACTATCACGAGTTTTACTGCTATAAATTTAGGTCTATGAGACCTAATGAAAAGGCAGATCTTGAGCAGGTGAGTAAAAATGATGAGCGCATCACTCGTGTAGGTCAGTTCTTAAGAAAAACAAGTATGGACGAGTTGCCACAGTTTATAAATGTTCTTAAAGGAGATATGTCTGTTGTGGGCCCACGGCCACATATGGTAAGCCACACACATATGTATGCAGAGCGCATAGATAAGTTTATGGTGCGTCATTTTATAAAACCAGGCATTACTGGTCTAGCACAAGTAAGCGGTTATAGAGGTGAGGTAGAGACAGATGAGGATATCGTAAACCGCGTAAAGTTTGATATATTTTATGTAGAAAACTGGTCATTGTTTTTAGATATCAAAATAGTATTTACCACCGTTTATAAAGCCATAGTAGGAGATGAAAAAGCCTACTAGCCACACATCACAACCACTAGTATCTATCATAACGCCATTGTATAATGCCGCACGTTTTATACAAGCTTGTAGCGCAAGTGTAAAAGCGCAAACCTATCAAAACTGGGAGCATATTATTGTAGATGATGCCTCTACAGATGGCTCACTATCATTAGCAAAGAAACTAGCTAGTGAAGATATTAGGATACGCGTTATTACGCTTTCGCGAAACAAAGGAGCCGCCTACGCCCGTAATAAAGCAACCGAGATTGCCAGTGGTGACTACATAGCCTTTCTAGATGCAGATGATCTTTGGCACCCCGAAAAATTATCTAAGCAAATTACTTTTATGCAAAAGCATAATTGTGCAGTATCGTACACCAGCTACATACAAATAGATGATGAAGGTATACCCCTAGGAAAGCGCATAAATGCAATGTCTTCTCTTGCATATAGTAAACAGCACAAAAATAATTATATAGGTAATCTCACAGGAGTATACAATGCTAGCCTAATAGGCAAAATAAGCGCCCCTAGCATAAGAAAAAGACAAGACTGGGCATTGTGGCTTGAAGCAATAAAAAGAAGTAATAAAGAAGCCTTAGGACTTCAAGAGGATCTAGCTTTTTATAGGATAAGAGAAGGGTCTATGAGTGCAAATAAAGTACAACTAGTAAAGTATAATTTTAAATTTTACAACCAGCATCTAGAGTATTCTTGGTTTAAATCAGCATACTGGTTAGGGATTTTTTTAATGGAATACTTTTTTGTGAGACCAAAATATATAGAAATTTACTAGAAAGCTATTTGCATCCAGATAGGTCTGTGGTCAGATAAGTAATACTTTACATAAGACTTAAACTTGCTGTGGTTTTCTTGCCATAAGTCTGGAAAAACTGCGTTATCAAAATCAAAAGTTCCATTTGCTTGAATGGTATTTTTTAAAGAAGGTAAAAATGCTATTTGATCATACATCTTATCATCTGCAATGTTTGAGTATACTTTAGTAGAATGTTTAGGAAGTTCTAGGCCGCGTTTTACCAAGGCTTTATAGATGAGGTCACCAGGTTCTACTAGCGGCAAATTAAAATCTCCTAATGCAATAATTTTATCAGAAAAAGCATATTTAGAGTTTCCCATCAAGTCTGTGTGCCTAGCTATTGCATAAGTTTCTAAAGCTCTACGATGAATGTTTTTCTTACTATTACTCCCGAAGTAAGAGTGTACATTAAGTAAAACAAAATTTGTATTCCTCCATTGAAAAGACCCGAGATAAGGATTACGATCAAACCCAGTAAAAGAACTAGTTACTCCAGGTAACTTTATATATCTGTGATCCTTAGGCGGGATTGCCACTTCTCCCACCATCTCGAGTTGCTTGACCACGCGACTATCAAATATGTAGGCAAACCGTTCATTATTACCAGCCTTATCAGAAAAAAGTAAGTTATAATGACTAGGTAACGCGGCTTCTATTTGTCTAAGACCTTCAAGGTTTACGTTTACCTCTTGTATGGCAATGAGATCAAACCAGTCTATAATTTCTGCAATAAGAGCGGCGTGTATGGTCCAGCGTTTATGAAGTCCTAAGTTTGCAATGTTCCAAGAAGCGATGAGTAACTTGGTTTTAGACTTTTGTGGTATGTGACGTTTTTCTTTATGAGCGAGTAATAGGTCTATCTGCTCTTTGACCGAAAAATTATAAGTAAATGCGGGTTTTGGAAAGGCTGGCATAACACAATATTTAAGAGTAAGATAGAGATTGTATTATTACCAATAAAGAGGTATTTACCTATTTATGAAGTCAGAACTTATGGATAAGTTCAGTTATACTTTTGATGTAAACTGTTTTAATTTACCGCGGTCAGATCTATCCATTGTGGTTACTTTGATGAAATCTACATTTAATCCTTCTTCTAGATAGGTTGCTGTGGCTTTTTTAATAGCATCTTGTTGCTTGACAGTGAGTGATTTTTGTGCTGTGTAAATAAATATAAATGTATCAAGAGCGGTTTGTTCTATAACAAACTCTTGCACGTTACCGTCGTCTTGTATGATACTTTTGGTTACATAATAAAATGTAAGACCTGGGACTACTTTTCCGCTTGGGAGTCTAGCGATATCGTTTGTACGGCCTTGTAATTGTTCTAAAATAGGTTTTTTGGGAGTGCTTTTTCGCGAAAGCGCACCTATATCTCCTATGTCATAACGTATAAATGGATGTGCTTTATTATAGAGTGATGTGACTACAATACGACCTATCTCTCCATTGGGAACTGAGCGATTATTTTCATCAAGAATTTCAACAAAAAGAAGTTCGCTGTCTACCTGCAATTCATTGTCTTTATTTTGAAATGCAATGAGCCCAATCTCTGAGGCGCCATACTCATTAATAATGGGTACGTTGAGGTATTCTTCTATAAGCTTACGGTCATCTGGAAAAAGCATCTCGCTTGTAACAATACAGGCTTTTAGAGTAGGGCAGACATCTGTGAGTATGAGCCGGTGCTTTTTTAAATACTTTGCAAAAAGAACAATACTGCTCGTGTACCCGTTTATATATTCAAATTTTGTTTTTTTAAATTTTTTATAAATAGACTCAAGGACTTTCTCGTTTAGATTAAAAATCGGGAAGCGGTATCTATTGCTTAAAAAGTCTTTGAGGCGCTCTTTTGTGTACCCAATAGCGTTGAGCGGAATACCATAAAATCGAGCTTGTTTAGAGCGGTCTAAATCAAGATCAAACCACTGGTATCGATCTATAAAAGAGGCCCAAGTGAGTGCGTGTGCGTCCTTATCTTTTGCAAAAGTAAAAGGTGTGCCAGAGGAACCAGAGGTTTTACCTACGTACACATTTTTGAGATGATATATCTCTGAGAGTCTTTGCTCTAGTGGTTGTTGTAAATCTTTCTTTGTGAGTACTGGTAGTGTTTCCCAGTCTTTTTCATCCCTCTCTAAAAGTAGGTTTTTATAAAAAGAGTTATAAATCTCGTGATAGGTTACTATGGTCTTTTTTTGTTCTGAAATGTAGTTTTCATATTCACTTTCTGGTATGCTTTGAATACGTGCTAATTCTGCTTTTGCAAAATCAGTATCAAACCCTCGCATTCGTAACGCTCTATTAAATAGTTTCAAGTCACCTTAGTTTTGAACACCAAAATACAAAACACGATTGAAAAATATAGAGACATCGCACCTATTTACACAAGCAAAACTTATTTTTGCTCTTAAACCTAAAAACCACTCAAATGAACATCTTAATCTTAGGCTCTGGAGGACGCGAGCATACATTTGCATATAAAATTGCTCAAAGTGATCACTGTGATGCATTGTTTGTAGCGCCTGGTAACGCTGGAACGTCACAAATAGCAACAAATGTTGCCATAGGAGTTACAGACTTTGACGCAATTAAAGCGCTTGTTATAAAAGAAGAGATAGAGATGGTAGTAGTGGGGCCAGAAGACCCGCTTGTACAAGGTGTTTATGACTTTTTTAAGGCAGATCAATCACTTAAAAACGTAGCTGTTATAGGACCTAGTAAAGTAGGAGCAGCGCTAGAAGGAAGTAAAGAGCGTGCAAAAGAGTTTATGATGGCCCATAAAATACCTACGGCGGCTTATGAGGCATTTACCGCAGAAACACTTGATAAAGGTCAGGCGTTTTTAGAAACGCTAAAAGCACCTTATGTGTTAAAAGCAGATGGTCTTGCTGCAGGAAAAGGGGTTTTAATTATAGATAATCTTGAAGAGGCAAAGCAAGAGCTAGCAAATATGCTGGGAGGAAAATTTGGCGATGCAAGCGCGACTGTGGTGATAGAAGAATTTTTAGACGGTATAGAGCTTAGCGTTTTTGTACTCACAGACGGTAAAAACTATAAAGTACTCCCTACGGCCAAAGATTATAAGCGTATAGGTGAGGGAGATGTAGGTCTCAATACAGGTGGTATGGGTGCTATAAGTCCAGTACCATTTGCAGATGATGCTTTTATGAAAAAAATAGAGGAGCGCATCGTAAAACCTACGGTAAACGGGCTTTCTAAAGAAAACATTGAGTACAAAGGTTTTATCTTTATAGGTCTTATCAAAGTAGGAGATGACCCTAAAGTAATAGAGTACAACGTGCGTATGGGAGATCCAGAGACAGAGGTGGTATTACCTCGTATACAGTCTGATCTTGTAGAGCTTTTTATGGCAGTAGATGCTCAAACGTTAGATAAACAAGAGTTTAAACTAGACCCAAGAAGTGCAGCTACAGTGATGCTAGTATCTGGTGGTTATCCAGAAGCTTATGAGAAGGGTAAAGTGATTACTGGTCTTGATAATATAGAAGATTCGCTTGTTTTTCACGCCGGCACCACAGAAAAGGATGGACAAGTAGTGACTAACGGAGGACGTGTAATGGCAATTACATCTTTTGATGATGATTTCAAACAGGCCATAAAAAAATCCTATCAAAATATAGAAAAACTACATTTTGATAGGATCAATTATCGTACAGATATAGGCTTTGACCTATAAAGTAATATTAAATGTTGCTCTCGAGCTCGCTGTTTTTTCCTAAAAAACCGTGAGCTTTTGCTTCACGATACTCAGTATCATTTGCATCATATTTCTTGATTTCCATAATCCAGTATACGATGGCAACAGCACAAATAAGCATAAAAACCCAGTTTATACCGTTTGCGAGCCACCAGTTACTTAGTTCTACCTCTGCAAGTGCATTAAAGGGTGCAAATAAAGTTGCTTCTGCAAATTCTTGTACTCCTTCAAAAAATCCTCTCAAACTCATAATGTTGTATGTTTACAATATTGAAATCTTAGTTGTACATCTATAGATGCGACTGCAAAAATAGGAAAAAAACTAGCTATGCTCACAAGATTTTTTGGTACTTCAAAGCCCCTAGCCGTAGTTGTGGTCATCATTTATATGACATTAGGCTTTTTTTATAGCAATAGACAGTGGGTTATAGAACCCTTTAACTGGCAAGAAACCTTGCGCCTAGTAGGGATGTGGCTGTTATTTATAAGCACAATGTTTATACTCAATTTTGTATCTCAAAAAAATGATTTGACTAAGCGTAGCACCTACGGAGTATTACTTTTTTCCGCTTTTAGCCTTTCATTACCAGTAGCTTTAAGAGATGGTGCGATACTACTAGCAGGCTTCTTTATACTCATAGCCTTGCGACGCATTATAAGTTTTAAATCTGAGTTATATATGGAACGCAAGATTTTTGACGCCACCTTATGGATTCTTCTTGCAGCGCTCGCATTTTATTTTAGCTGGTTGTATTTAATAGCAATTTACTTAGGGCTTTTATTATATAATATTTCAAACCCGAGATATTTACTTATTCCTTTCATAGCATTTATATCATTTACAGTTATATATTATAGCTTCTTACTTCTACAAGCAGGAGCTCCAGGAGATGTTACGATTATATTTGAGTCTGTTTCTTTTGATTTTGGAGCTTATAATGAAGTTAACATTCTTATTCCCGTTGCTTTCTTCATAGCACTAATGTTATGGACAGTATGGAAATATCTGGGTGAGCAAAGAAATGCCTCTTCTGGGGCAAAGTCTCGATACTCTGTAATTTTGGGATTACTCGCTGTAGGTTTACTAGTGATTGCACTCTCAGCAAATAAAACAGGAGCAGAGTGGTATCTTATTATACCTGTAATGACCATTATAGTAAGTAATTTTTTAGAGCATACAGAAAGTCAAGTATTTAAAGAAAGTTTACTGTGGCTTATTGTCCTTCTTCCGGTATTTATAAACTACATCGCATAGTGAAGCTCGATATATCCTACATAGAGAATGAGTTAAAAAAAAGGTGTAACCTTCCCTATGTGTGGAACAGAAAGCAAAATGATACTTGGGATGATGCGACTAAGTTTATTTATAAAACAATGTCTTGGGAAGCACTTTTAGCTCAAATAGAGGAGCAACAAAGGGAGCATAATTTTCCCACACAAGATTTCTTTAACTATGCCATAAATAGATGGTACAACTTCTGGAGTGCACAGGCTGTAGAAAAAATTTTTACAGACTTACCAGGTTTTGCTCCTAACCCTAACCCTGTAGAAGACCACTACGACTTTAGATGGTTAGGCGAGCGCATAGACCATAAAACAAGTATATTTCCAAAAGGATTTGGTGAGAATTACGCTTTCGCGAAAGCGCACAAAACCCAACTCATACAGTGGTTTTACAAGCACCAAAGTACCGGGCAACGCTTTCACCTCAATAACAGGTTATTTATAGTCGTGCACGATCAAAACGGAGAACACTGGAAACTAAAAGCCGAAATAGAACTTATAAAATCCATCATAGAACCCTACGGAAAACAGAAAACACCAGCAGTAATGGAAGTCCTCTCCCTAGAGGAAGGAAAGGAAACAATGGCAGATATTATATGGGTGAGTAGATGAATTATATAGGTTCAAAACATAGATTATCTTCCTTTATACAAGACACTATACATAGCGTGTGTGGGCAAGATCTAAGCGACTTAGTTTTTTGCGATCTCTTTGCAGGCACGGGCGCAGTAGGTAGGGTATTTAAATCTCAAGTAAAAGCCATCATAGCAAATGATCTTGAGTTTTATAGCTACGTTCTCAATCGTAATTATATAGGGAATCATAAGAGTTTTGAATATAATGACCTTATAGAAAACCTACATTCATTACCACTACAAAAGGGTTTTATTGCCGCACAATATGGAGAAGGAGGTGTGGGTAATCGGCTATATTTCAGCAAGCATAATGCTCAAAAAATTGATAGCATACGCACAGAGGTTGAAAGATGGTATCGCAATAAAGCAATAAGTACAGATGTCTACTATTTTCTACTAGCCAGCCTACTTGAGAGTGCAGATAAAATTGCAAACACAGCCTCTGTTTATGGATCTTATCTCAAAACTATAAAACCTAGAGCCGCAAAGAGTATGGTCATTACTCCGGCTACTTTTGAGATTACAAAGACGGCTCATCAAGTGTTTCAAGAAGATGGTAACGAGCTTATTACTAAAATAAGCGGAGATATTTTATACATAGACCCACCATATAATGTACGGCAGTATGGTGCAAATTATCACATACTTAATACCATTGCAAAATATAATATCTTTGCACCACGAGGAAAAACAGGTCTTCCCATCTATAATAAAAGTGCTTATTGTAGTAAGAAAACGGTAGTCTCAAGCTTTGAACAACTTATAAAAAATGCTCAGTTTAAGTACATTTTTGTAAGCTATAGTAATGAGGGTTTAATGAGCCCATTAGTTATTAAAAAGGTGATGGAGCAGTATGGTAGATATGATGTAACAACCACCAGCTATAAACGATTCAGAGCAGATAAAACAGCTAGCCGTCATCACAAAGCTAGCAGCACAATAGAGTATTTACACATTTTAGAAAAACAATAATATGTTTACAGATAAGGCAAATGCCATTTTTAAAGAAGCGATAGACACCTATCACGTAATTAACACCGTAGATCAACCTTTTGTCAATAAATATGATAAAAATGAAGATGTACTAGGGCACTTGCTATACCGTAAATGCTGGATAGATACTGTACAATGGCATTATGAAGATATTATACGTGATCCTCAAATAGACCCTGTGGCTGCGCTTACACTTAAACGTAAGATTGATGCCTCAAACCAAGATCGTACAGATATGGTAGAGTATATAGATAGCTATTTTCTTGAGAAGTATAAAGATGTAACTGTAAAAGAAGGAGCAACAATTAATACAGAAAGCCCAGCTTGGGGAGTAGACCGCTTATCTATACTTGCTTTAAAAGTATATCATATGCAAGAAGAAGCAACTCGTGAAGATGCAAGTGATGCACATAGAGCTGCTTGCCAGACTAAGCTAGATGTTTTACTAGAGCAACGCGTAGACCTCTCTACAGCAATAGATACCTTACTTAATGACATCTCAAAAGGAGACAAGTATATGAAGGTATACAAGCAAATGAAAATGTATAATGACGATGAGTTAAACCCAGTACTCAGAAACATTAAAAAGTAATGAATCCTTACGCACGACACCGTTCTTAATTTTAAAAAACAGTGTCGTGCATTCTTACAATGGCTAGACAAAAACATATTCTCATCATTCGGCTCTCTGCAATGGGAGATGTAGCGATGACGGTGCCTGTAGTTTACGCTTTCGCGAAAGCAAATCCAGACATAAAAATATCTTTTCTCTCAAAACCATTTTTTGAACCCATTGTAAGCTCCATACCTAACCTTGAATTTGTTGCTGCAAATGTAACTTCAGAACATAAAGGAGTGATGGGTATATGGAAACTCGCACGCGAGCTGAAAAAGCGAGGCATCACACACGTTGCAGACTTGCACAATGTGATACGTTCTAAAATGCTTCGTACTTTTCTTAATCTACCTAGTGCAACTCTAGATAAAGGAAGAGCCGAAAAGAAAGCACTCACTAGAGAAAACGATAAGAACTTTACACAACTTGCTACAACTGTACAGCGCTACAAAGAAGTTTTTGACAACCTAGAATTTAAACACCTAGTTCCAGAGGTTTTACCAAAACCCGATAAAGCGCCAGCAATAATTGAGTTTACAGCAGGTCATAGTCGTAAGTGGCTGGGAGTAGCACCTTTTGCCGCTCATCTAGGTAAGCAGTATCCTCTAGATCATATGAAAACGTTAGTAGAAGGAATAGACCTCTTAAATAAGTACGATATCTTTCTTTTTGGAGCACCTTCAGAAGTGACTATACTCAACAATCTCTCAGATAGCTGTAAAAATGTAAAAGTCGTAGCTGGAGCACTTAAATTTAAAGAAGAACTTAATCTTATAAGCCAGCTAGACGGTATGCTTTCTATGGATAGTGGTAACGCACACCTAGCAGCAATGTATGGCGTGCCTACAATAAGCCTTTGGGGAGTAACACATCCTTATGCAGGGTTTACTCCATTTAATCAAGAAGAGCACTGTATAGTGTCAGACAGAAAAAAGTATCCAAAAATCCCAACCTCAATATATGGTAATGTAGTGCCAGAAGGGTATGAAGATGTAATGAAAACTATTTTACCAGAACAGGTAATAGATAAGATTAAAGCAACTATCTAGCACCACATACTATGCGCGCACAGTAAAATTGTGCTATATTTGTGGTATATTATATAACTATGAGCACAACAAAACCTACCCTTAACGACTTACTAGGCATTACTCACCCTATTATTATGGCACCTATGTTTCTGGTGTCTAACGTGGCAATGCTAAAAGCCGGAATGGAGAGCGGTATCGCTGCTTGTGTGCCAGCACTTAATTATAGAACTATAGAAGAGCTTAAAGCTGCCATTACTGAGCTTAAAGCGGCAAAAGTACCTGGAGGAGCCTTCGGGATAAATCTTATTGTAAATAAATCTAATATGAAGTATCCAGCACAGCTGGAAGCAGCTTGTGAGCTAGGTGTAGACTTCATTATCACATCTCTCGGCTCACCTAGAATGGTTATCGAGAAGGCGAAACCACTAGGCATAAAAGTCTTTTGTGATGTAACAGATTTAAGTTATTCAAAAAAAGTAGAAGCAATGGGCTGTGACGCCCTAGTTGCAGTAAATAATCAAGCTGGCGGACACAGAGGTAACATCGCACCAGAAAAACTTATAAAAGAGCTTAATGAAAACTGCGCGATACCGGTAATAACTGCCGGTGGAGTTGCAAACAAGAGTGACCTAGACCGTGCAATGTCTTATGGTGCAATAGGAGCCAGTATAGGAAGCCCTTTTATAGCTTCAGAAGAGGCACCTGTGTCTCAAGAGTACAAGCAAGCTTGTGTAGACTTTGGAGCAAAAGATATCGTGATGACACAAAAGATATCTGGTACACCGTGTACAGTTATTAATACTCCTTATGTTCAAAAGATAGGAACAAAACAAACCTGGTTAGAGGGTATTCTTAATAAGAATAAGAAGCTCAAAAAATGGGTAAAAGCCATTCGTTTTGCAAAGGGTATGCGTGATACCACAAAGGCCGCACAGGGAGCTACTTATAAAACCGTATGGGTTGCAGGACCATCTATAGAGCAAACCACAGCGATAGAGCCTGTAGCAACCATTATTAAGAAGTTTATATAGAAGTACGCTTTCGCGAAAGCGTAAATAAAACCAAAACCTGTCAAGTCATAAAGATGAGACAGGTTTTTTATGTAATATACCCTTGTAACCTAAGATCTTCTACCGAATATACTACCGAAGAAAACCCGTTAGAAAGTACAATGTTGCTCGTAGTAACGTCTAGTACGTCTGTATAATAATGGTCTGTGAGTATAATTCCTTTTTTTGCTTTAAGCGAAAACAAAAACTCTTTTATCTTTTCTTTATACAAGGGCTCTATCATAGAGAAAGGCTCATCTAGCATAAGGAATGG
>JAHDEV010000079.1:1905-11626 GCA_020628615.1 Dokdonia sp. | reverse complement strand
ATGACCCAGAGAGTAGATCTGGAAGCGGTACAGAAGCTTCTAAGCGCAATGTAAAGGGAACACTTCACTGGGTATCTATACAACACGCTATCAAGGCAGAGGTGCGCTTGTTTGATAGACTTTTTAGTGATGAAAATCCAGATGGTCACGAAGACAAGGATTTTATGGACTTTATAAATCCTAACAGTTTAACAACCATTACAGGCTACCTTGAGCCTAGTCTCAAAGATGTTGAGGTAGGTGACTTATTTCAGTTTCAGCGCAAGGGGTACTTTAATGTAGATAAGGATAGTACACCATCACATCTCGTTTTTAATAGAACGGTAGGCTTACGAGACTCTTGGGCAAAAATTAAGCCTAAGCAAGCCTCACAAAAAACTCAAAATGCGCCAAAACCTCTGCAGCAACAAGCATCTGCATTGAGTACTATAAATAAACTAGGTAAGAAACTAGCAAATCTCCCAGAAGAAAAGCGTCTTGCTACCGTGGCAGATATTCAAAAACTGGCAGCCCAGCTTACAGAAGAAGAGGTAAAAGGATTCTTTAACACTGCTGCAAAAAAGGTAGGAACTCGTCTTGCGGGTATGGAGAGTTTATACGCTTTCGCGAAAGCGCAAAACAAAACCATTAAAGACATAGAAGGTGCAGAAGCATTTGTCGAAAAAGCAAGAGAAGATAAGAATGAGTTGCTGCAAGAAGCGGCTAGTAGATTTTAAGATATGTAGATCATATCTTTAACTAAAATTGGCATAAAAACCCGTTATCTAGACAGATAGCGGTTTTTTTAACATTTATTGTGAGCTGGTGTTGTGTATATTAACCGGTTATTAACGGAGAATAATGGGCTATCAAAATATCTTTACACAACAACAATTACTAATCAAAATCAAAGAAGATATGAGTAAGTCAAGTAATACATTATTAGCTTTAGTTCTAGGTGGTGCAATAGGCGCAGCGGCAGGAATTCTTTATGCTCCAGATAAAGGAACTAAAACTAGAAAAGACCTTTCTAAAAAGGCTAAAAAAGAACAAGAAAAGCTGGTAAAACAACTTAAAGAGACTAGAGAGTCACTTACAGATAATGCACAACAGGCAAAATTATCTTTTGAAGAAAAACTTAACAGTACCATCTCTACCGCAAGCCATAAAGCAGATGATGTAATTGCAACATTAGAATCTAAACTTGCAGAACTGAGACTTCAAAATGCTAAGTTACAAAAGGAGGCAACAGTTGAAAAAGTAAAGGTAAAAGCAGAAAAAGCATTATCATAAGCCTACCTAAACCAATCAAATATGGCTTTTGAAAAGTTAACAGATAATCTAAAAGGACTTACAGATAACGGGCAACAGTATGCTAAGGTTACTGCAGAGTACTATAAACTCTCATTGTTTAAAAATGGGATGAGAGGCCTAGTAAGTGCTGCAAATATGGCAATTAGAGCTACTTTTGGTCTACTTGCTTTACTATTTTTATCTATTGGTCTTGCCATCGTTATAGGTGATGCTTTAGATAGTGCTAGTAAAGGATACTTTATAGTAGGTGGTATATATATCGTCATTTTCCTATTAATATTCTTATTTGCAGGAAAACCACTTGAGCGTATGTTACTTACAAAATATAGTAAAATGGCTTTTAGCGATGATTCTTTTAAAGAAACGCCTTCAGCGGGAGCCTCTATGCTTATAAAAAACAAGATAGATGAGAGTATATAATAACTTTGACCAGATAGAACACGATCTTAAAATCCTTAAACTTAAGAGACAAATAAGTGAGGAGGAGGTAAGACTTAATGTAAATGGCGCAAAGACTGGAATGAGCTCTGGCCTGTCTCCAGTTTCTTCTATAGGTAATCTTGTAGGCTCACTGGTACAAAAGGCAGTAGTAGCAAAATTACTTAGTGCAATCTTTGGCTACAAGCGCGTTAAGGAAGTAGATAAAAAAGGAGAGTATAAAGCGTAGTATCGCATTATTATTTACAAAAAAAGCCCCAAGATTTCTTGGGGCTTTTTTACTATAAAGAGGATTTTAATCTTCTTGAGAATCTCTATTTTTCTTGTTTATGATTCCTTTTGCTTCATTTTCTTTTTTCATTTGCTCACCTATTTGATTTGAAGCTACAAATGAGGTAATCATATCATTAAGCATATTACTACCCGCCTGTGGTGAGTTAGGCATAAGTATAAGGTTTGAGTTAGTTTGCTCACCCATAGATTGTAAAGTATCATAGTGTTGTGTTACAACAATAAGAGCAGATGCCTCTTGAGAATTGATCCCCACATTATTTAATACATCTACAGACTCTTCAAGACCACGAGCAATCTCTCTACGCTGGTCTGCAATACCTTGTCCTTGTAAACGCTTAGATTCTGCCTCTGCACGAGCTTTTGCTACTATCTTGATACGATCTGCTTCTGCTTCAAACTCTGCAGCCACTTTCTCGCGTTCTGCTGCATTAATTCTGTTCATTGCTGCCTTTACCTGTAAATCTGGATCAATGTCTGTTACAAGTGTTTTAATGATGTCAAAACCGTAGTTAGACATTGCTTCGTTAAGCTCACGCTTTACGGCTATGGCAATATCATCTTTACGCTCAAAAACGTCATCTAGTTTCATTTTAGGCACCTCTGCACGTACTACGTCAAATACGTATGAAGTAATTTGATCTCCTGGATTTTCTAGTTTGTAAAAAGCATCATATACTTGATCTTTTACTACTTGAAATTGTACAGAGATTTTAAGTCTTACAAAAACGTCATCTTTTGTTTTTGTTTCTACCACAACATCTAGTTGTTGAATTTTTAGGTTGATGCGCCCCGCAATTTTATCTATTAGTGGTATTTTAAATTGTAATCCAGAATTACGTACCCCTACAAATTTCCCAAAACGCTCGACTACAGCAGCGGTTTGTTGTTTTACCATAAAGAAAGCAGAGATTAATACAAATAGTGTAAAGACTATTAGTACAGGAAGAATAACTTGACTCATAATTATTGTTTTTGATGGTTTATTGAACCTTTTACAAAGGTTCTCATAAAGATAAGTAGCTATTATCGAGAAAAAGTAACACTTAAGCTAAAAGTTTCTGAAACGAAATAAACTTGCTCTATATTACAAACTGATTAATCAAGGTCGTTCTAGTCTGAACCTCAATATATGAGACACATAGTTTTTTTAATATTCTTTGGTATAGGTATGCTTACCGTAACAGCACAGTCTTATTATAGTCCAGGTAACTATAATAGATTAGGGCTGCAGGCAAAACTCTCTGTACTAGATATAGATACTCAAAACTTTAATCTAGAAGGAGAAACTGGTTTTCTAGGTGGCCTAACCACAAGGGGTAGATTATACAATGATTTTGGAATCGTTTATGGGATTGATTTTTTAAGTGCTAATATAAATTTACAAAGTCGTCCACTAGGAGAATCACGTTTAGAGGAAACTCGATATACAGTAATAGGAGCACAGCTTAATCTATTATTTAGTTACAATCTTATAGAAAAACATCTTGCTATAGATTTTGGCCCTGCCTTACTTGTTAATGGTAAAATGAATTTAAGACAGACGGGCCAGAGAGATAATATAGTAGAAGGCTACACAGCATTAAGAGCAGAAGATATTGAAGAAATATCACGTATAAATGGTTTTGGTATCATAGGTATCACTGCTGGTTTTGAGCACGTGAGATTTATTATACAATATCAATATGGATTTACAAATATGTTTAATAATCTTAACAACCGAGATTTATTAGATGTAGATCCTAATGCAGATAATTTTAAAGGATCTCCATCTTTGCTAGCTGGAGGTATTGTTCTTTATCTTTAAAGCATAAAAAAAGAGGAAGTTATTAACTCCCTCTTCTTTATAATATTAAGCAATCATTATCCTAGCGTAGCGATAGCATAATCTATACGTCGCAGTGTTTCTTCTTTACCTATAGTAGTTGCAATATCAAAAACATCTGGTCCCTGCATAGCTCCCACTAGCGAAAGCCTAAAAGGTTGCATTACTTTACCAAATCCTAGTTCACTATCTACTATCCAAGCTTTAAGAGCTGTTTGTGCCTCTATAGTTGTAAAGTTATCTACACCATTAAGAATGATTTTCACTTCTTCCATAATAGCGTTAGTACCTTCTTTCCAGGCTTTTTTTGACGCTTTTTCATCAAAAGTGGTAGGAGCTGTAAAGAAGTAGCTACCTAAGGTCCAAAGATCTTCTACAAAGACGGCGCGCTCTTTTATAAGTGTTACAACTTGAGTGATATAACCCTCTGTAGTCTCAACACCTTTCTCAGTGAGTAATGAAGAAAAAGCTGTTACAATAGTATCTACAGGTGTTTCTTGCATATATTGCTGCTGGAACCACTTTGTTTTTTCTGGATCAAATTTGGCTCCACCTTTATTAACACGCTTAAGGTCAAAGGCAGCGATAAGCTCTTCAAGACTAAAGATTTCTTGCTCTGTACCTGGATTCCATCCTAAAAAGGCAAGCATATTTACTACAGCCTCTGCAAAGTATCCATCTTCTCTATACCCAGAAGAGATCTCATTACTCTTAGGATCTTCCCATTGTAGCGGAAATACTGGAAAACCTAGTTTATCTCCATCACGCTTACTTAACTTTCCTTTACCCACTGGTTTCAGGATAAGCGGTAAGTGTGCAAATTTTGGTGCTGTCCATCCTAATGCTCTGTATAACAATACGTGTAAAGCAAGAGATGGTAACCACTCCTCACCACGTATTACGTGAGAGATTTCCATAAGGTGGTCATCTACAATATTTGCTAGGTGATAGGTAGGCATACCATCAGACTTAAATAAAATCTTATCATCTAGTATGTTTGTATCTATCTCCATATTACCACGTATCTCATCTTGAAGTTTTAAAACTTCATCTTGAGGAGATTTAAAACGTATCACATAGTTATCACCAGCTGCAATACGCTGCTTAGTTTCTTCTGGAGAGAGTACAAGTGAGTTATCTAGTTTAAGACGGTTATGCCAGTTATATATAAAAGTTTTACCGTTTGCCTCGTGATCTTTTCGGTGAGCATCTAGGCTCTCTGCAGTGTCAAAAGCATAGTAAGCATTACCAGAATCTATAAGCTGCTGTGCATAGGTATGATACATATCCTTACGCTCACTTTGTCTATATGGTCCGTAACCACCATCTTTTGTAGGTCCCTCATCATAAGAGATACCGCACCAGTCTAGACTCTCACGTATGTAATCTTCGGCACCAGCTACATAGCGATTTTGATCTGTATCTTCTATACGTAAGATAAAGGTACCTCCGTGTTTCTTTGCAAATAAGTAATTAAAAAGCGCCGTGCGCACACCACCGATGTGCAATGGCCCAGTAGGTGAAGGTGCAAATCGCACTCTAACATTTTGAGACATAGTCTTAGATTTTGTGCAAAGATACTTTTAAGAAGAGTAAAATTTTGAGATTTGAGGTTTAAAGTTTTTACGCTTTCGCGAAAGCGTAACCCTAGTAATTACATTTTGTAGAACTATATTTAATTAACCTTTGGTCTCTGATCTGCTGGGACTCGCTTATTCATAATCTTAAACCATAAGGGTGGTAATAGCGATAGCACCATACTGGTAGGGTATCCATATGGTAATTGCGGGCTTATGTCGTGATAATCTAGTAATTGATATTTCTTATTTGCACGATAGTGGTGGTCACTGTGACGGGTAAGCTCATAGAGCATTATGCGACCAAAAACGTGGTTACTATTCCACGAGTGTACTTCTCTTACACGCTCGTAACGGCCACTAGGAAGTTTTTTACGTCTCAACCCATAATGTTCTATGTAATTAATTGTCTCAAGGAGTAAGAAACCTGCGATTGCTGCAAAAATTACAACCATAAGACCTAAAGAGCCAAAAAACCAATAAGCAACAAACAAATAACTAGCTTGAAAAATGTGATACCAGAGCATATCATTTTTAAAAGATAAAAAAGAGTTATTTGCTCTTTTTAATAGATCCATTTGTATCCTCCAGGAGTTTGTATACTGCTTGTAAATAGAAGAAACCCAAAAAGAATAGAGGGATTGATTATACTTTGCTGTGGCAGGATCTTCTGGAGTGGCAGCTTTAAGGTGGTGGCCATAGTTATGCTCTATATAAAAGTGCATATAGAGTGCTGGCAGTAGGAGGAGTTTACCTAGAGTTCGCTCAATTTTACTCTTACGATGACCCAGCTCGTGAGCTACATTTATTCCATTAGAACCTATTACAATACCGGCAGAAAATATGAAACCTACAAGCTCTGCAAGGCTAGTTTCTTGAGTAGTTACTGTGGTTAGTGTAGGTAATAATATACCGTATACAATCACAATGTTTAGATACAATAAGAAATCTGTCCAGTGTAATGATTGCTTACCTTCCTTTTCTTGAGCGTCTATATTAACCTCATTTACAGGTAAAATAGATTCAATGATAGGTACAAGTACAAAGGCATAAATTGGGGTTAACCACACCCAAACACCTTGATAAGTAAGACCTATAAAAGCGCATAGTGGAGTAGAGTAGGCAGTAAGATATTTGAGGTCTTTCATAGGGTAAAAGTGCTGTGTTTAATATATTGTGAGAAAGGACAAAGCAATAATCTTGCATAAAGTGTTGATAGGCAAGATTATTGTAGACAAAATAGAACATTCTTAAAACATAATAAAATAGTACTTTAGAGGTTGCTATAAAGAGAATACCTATAATGATGAACAGGTTTGAAAAGATAGAGAGGAAGTTAGAAGGTTTTATTAAGAAGTATTACACAAATGAGTTGCTTAAAGGCGTGATTTTGTTTTTTGCTTTTGGGGTTTTATATTTTTTACTCACCCTCTTAATTGAATATTTCTTTTGGCTCAGTCCTGCAGGTCGTACCGTTTTATTTTGGGTTTTTATTCTTGTAGAAATAGCACTTCTCGCCAAATTCATTTTACTACCGCTATCTAGACTTTTTAAACTCTCAAAAGGAATTAACTATAAAGATGCTGCGAGTATAATAGGTAATTATTTTCCAGAGGTAAGTGATAAACTTATAAACACATTACAGTTACACAAAGATGCTGGAGACTCAGAACTTATGCTGGCGAGTATAGCACAAAAAAGTGAAGAGCTAGAGCCGGTACCTTTTAAGCTAGCCATAGATTTTAAGAAAAATAGTAAGTACTTAAAGTATGCTGCCATCCCGATTGTAGTATTTCTTATCGCAAACTATGCAGGTAAGGAAAAGGTATTTTCTTCTAGTTATGAGCGTGTTGTAAACTATAATGAGGCTTACGAGCCACCAGCTCCATTTTCTTTTTATGTGGTTAATCAAGATTTACAAGCTATAGAGAATAAAGATTTTGAACTTAGAGTTCGTACCGTAGGAGATGTAGTTCCGGAGGAGGCAAGCATACGCTTTAACGATGAGGTTTATTTTTTACAACAAACAGCTCCTGGTGAGTATAGTTATGTTTTTGAGCAACCTACAGAAGATGTGACTTTTAGCCTTCAAGGTAACAAGGTGGTTTCTCAACCTTATGATCTTGAGGTACTTAGAGTTCCGGTACTGCTTGATTTTGAGATGGTTATAGATTATCCTAATCATACTAATAAGCGCACAGAACGTATTAAAAATACTGGAAATGCAATCATTCCAGAAGGCTCAAACGTGAGCTGGGAGTTACGTACAAGACAAACTGATAAAGTAGATCTTGTGCTTAAGGATACAATTATTTCTTTCGCTTTAAGCGAAAATAAAAACAACAGCACATCTTACAGCACCTCTAAGCGTATTTATAATAATACGAGCTATGAGGTAAGTACGAGCAATGCAAAATTAAAAAATTACGAGAGCCTAGCTTATAATTTACAAGTAATAAAAGACCAATATCCTCAAATGTCACTAGAGGCGAAAAGAGATACGGTAAACGAGCAGCAAAACTATTTTTACGGTAAAGTAAGTGATGATTATGGATTAACTAAGTTGCAAATCGTGTATTACCCGTCTGAAACTGATGTAAAGCAATTTAAGAGTATTGCTATATCAAACGGTAATGTAGATCAATTTGTTTATGCCTTTCCTGATAATCTTGACTTGCAGGAAGGTGTAAATTATGAGTATTATTTTGAGGTTTTTGATAATGATGCTGTTCATAATTACAAGAGCACAAAGAGTACAATTTTTAGCTACACAAAACTCACAGAGGACGAACTAAAAAACAAGCAACTCGAGCAACAACAAAAATCAATTAGTAATCTAGACAAGTCTTTACAAAAGATGAAGGAACGAGAGGAGGAGCTCAAAGAAATCTCTCGTACTCAAAAAGAGAAAAAGGAACTTAGCTTTAATGATCAAAAAAAGCTGGATAATTTCTTAAAGCGACAACAGCAGCAAGAGGAAATGATGAAAGACTTTTCTAAACAGCTTAAAGAAAATCTGGATGAATTTCAAAAGGAAGAAGAACAAACAGATGAGGAAAAAGAGAAACTAAAGGAACGCCTCGAACGTCAAGAAAAAAAGGCAAAGGAAAATGAGAAACTCCTCAAAGAGTTACAAGAGCTGCGAGAAAAAATGCCTAAAGAAGAACTCTCAGAAAAACTAGAGGAATTAGAAAAGCAGAATAAAAATAATAAGCGCAACCTTGAGCAAATGGTTGAACTTACAAAGAGATATTACGTTCAAAAGAAGGCCGAACAAATTGCAAATGATTTACAAAAGCTTGCAGAAAAACAAGAAGCATTAAGTAAAAAGGAAGGAGCAGAAAACACCAGTGAGCAACAGCAACAACTTAATGAAGAATTTAAAAATCTAGAAGAAGCGCTTAAGGATCTTGAGAAAGAAAATCAAGAACTTAAAAAGCCAATGGATATTCCGGGGGATGAGCAAAAGCAAGAAGAGATTAAAGAAGAGCAACAAGGAGCTTCACAAGAATTAGAAAATCAAGAACAGCAATTACAACAAAGTGGGCAACCTCAAGACACATCTGCAGCACAGAAAAAACAAAAAAAGGCAGCAGATAAAATGAAACAAATGAGCCAGTCTATGCAGTCACAAATGCAAATGTCTGGTGAGGAAGCATTAGAAGAGGATGCAGAGATGCTTAGGCAGATACTTGATAATCTATTAGTTTTTAGTTTTGAAGAAGAAGTCGTGATGATGAACTTTAGAAGTATGGATGATAAAAATCCTAACTATGCAAAAAAGCTAAGACGCCAGAATGTTTTAAAACAAAATTTCGAGCATATAGATGATAGCTTATATGCATTATCATTACGCCAGCCTAAACTCGATGAAGTAATAAACGAGTCACTAGTAGACATAGATTATAATATGAATAAGGCGTTAGAGCGTCTTGCAGAAAATCAAATTATACAAGGAGTAAGCAGCCAGCAATATGTTATTACTGGAGCAAATGAACTTGCAGATCTTTTGAGCCAGTCTCTTGATGATATGCAAAATGCTATGATGTCTAGTAAAGGTTCTGGAAAAGGCAAAGGAGTTGGAGTAGGCTCCGGAGGTGGTGGCGGTGAGCAATTGCCAGACATCATACAAAGTCAGGAAGAGCTCAACAAAAAAATGGGAGAGGGAAAAAAACCTGGCGAAGGTAAAGATGGTGAGGATGGTGAAGGCAAGGAAGGCGGAGAAAAGGCAGGTGGTGATAAACCAGGTGGTGAAGAAGGTGAAGGAAAAGGAGGGGAGCGACCTGGATCTAATGGA
>JAHDEV010000079.1:0-1805 GCA_020628615.1 Dokdonia sp. | reverse complement strand
AATTGCTCTTTTAGAGACGAATTAAGCCGTGTTATGGTACACGGTATACTTCACTATTGCGGTTATAAAGATAAGAGTACAGAGGAGGCAAAGCTTATGCGTAGTAAGGAGAATACCTATTTAGCATTGCGTTAAGTAGTAATTTTCTTACAATTGCTTGTTTTCAATAGTTGTGGCTTTTTATAACCTTAACTCTTTAAGTGATTAAAACTATTTATCTTTGCACGATTTTCTGTTAGGGTAATCACGCTTTCGCGAAAGCGTAATACAAAGTGTTCAATAAAGGACACGTTTAATGTTCCACGTGAAACAATGAGTTTATTTCAAGATACATATGATGTAATTGTAGTTGGTGCAGGCCACGCAGGTTGTGAAGCTGCTGCTGCTGCTGCAAATATGGGAAGTTCTACGCTTCTTGTAACAATGAATCTACAAACCATCGCCCAGATGAGTTGTAACCCAGCTATGGGTGGTATTGCAAAAGGGCAGATTGTAAGAGAGATTGATGCATTAGGAGGATATAGTGGTATTGTGTCTGACAAGACAGCAATACAATTTAAGATGCTCAATAAATCAAAAGGTCCTGCTATGTGGTCACCACGTGTGCAAAGTGATCGTATGCGATTTGCAGAGGAGTGGAGATTGCGTCTAGAGGGAACACCTAATCTTGATTTTTATCAAGAGATGGTGAGCGGACTTCTAGTAGAAAATAATAAGGTAGTAGGAGTAACCACTTCTTTAGGTATTAAGGTAAGAGGTAGATCTGTAGTGCTCACAAATGGAACTTTTTTAAATGGACTTATCCATATAGGTGAGAAACAATTTGGAGGAGGTAGAGCGGGTGAAAGAGCGGCTACGGGTATCACAGAACAACTACTTGATTTTGGTTTTGATTCTGGCAGAATGAAGACAGGAACACCACCTCGTGTGGATGGTAGATCATTAGATTTTTCTAAAATGATTATCCAGCCAGGAGATGATGTGCCGGAGAAGTTTAGTTACAGTAAAGAGACAAGCCCGCTCACTAAGCAGCGTCCTTGTCATATGAGTTATACGTCGCCAGAGGTACACGATTTATTACGTGAAGGCTTTGATCGTTCTCCTATGTTTAACGGTAGAATAAAATCTCTGGGTCCAAGATATTGTCCTTCTATTGAGGACAAAATTAATCGCTTTGCAGATAAGGATAGGCACCAGCTTTTTGTAGAGCCAGAAGGTTGGGATACCTGTGAGATATACGTAAATGGATTCTCAACATCCCTTCCAGAAGATGTACAGTTTAAAGCTTTGCGTAGTGTAGCTGGATTTGAAAACGTAAAATTTTTCCGCCCGGGGTATGCGATAGAGTATGATTACTTTCCGCCTACACAGCTTAAGCACACCTTAGAAACGAAGCTTGTGAGTGGACTATATTTTGCTGGTCAGATTAATGGAACGACTGGTTATGAAGAAGCCGCTTCTCAAGGTCTTATGGCGGGTATGAATGCACACTTAAAAGTACACGATCAAGAGCCTTTTACGTTACAACGTGACGAGGCTTATATAGGTGTTCTTATAGATGATCTTATTACAAAGGGTACAGAAGAGCCATATAGAATGTTTACTTCTCGTGCAGAGTATAGAACTTTGTTAAGACAAGATAATGCAGACGAGCGCCTCACTCCACGATCACATAAAGTAGGTCTAGCGTCTGAGGAGCGTCTTGTGACAATGGAAAAAAAGCGTGAGCAATCTGATAATCTAGTTAAGTTTTTTGAAGATACAAGCATACTTCCAGAGGAGGTAAATGAGATATTAGAAGAACG
>JAHDEV010000250.1 GCA_020628615.1 Dokdonia sp. | reverse complement strand
CGACCGCTTCATAACAAAGGCCACGCGCCCAAAGAATAGTAAACTAGAAAGTTCCAAAATCATTAAGCTTTTAAAGATTGAGAACGCGCCTTGGGAAGAAAGTCTTGAGAAAATGCTGGTTAGATTATGATAAGTGATCAATTTAAAGCTATCGCTGTCAAAGCTGCGCTTCAAGCTGGCGAAGTAATTAGAGAGGTCTATGAGACAGCATTTGAAAGTATTTTTAAAAGTGATGATTCGCCCCTAACAGTTGCAGATACTCGTGCTCACGAAGTAATATGTAAGGAGCTGAGCGCTACAAACATTCCTGTTTTAAGTGAAGAAGCCGCCGAGATCCCTTATGAAGAAAGAAGGACTTGGGACATCTTTTGGCTCGTAGACCCACTAGACGGTACCAAAGAATTTATAAATCGCAATGGAGAATTTACTGTAAACATTGCATTGATAGTAGGAGCTAGGCCAGTTTTTGGTATTATCTATATTCCGGTGTCTGATACACTATACCTAGGTGGAAGCTCACTAGGTAAAAGCTATAAAATACCAAGCCCTACAATAGAGATGGGGTGGGATCAAGTAGTTGATGATAAGTATATAATTTTTACAAATAAGTTAAAAACACAAAAAGAGATACGAGTTGTGACAAGTCGCTCACACCTCAATGAGCAAACAGTATCGTATATAGAGGATTTAAAAAAAACAACCACTTCGGTAAGCTTACTTCCTGCTGGTAGTGCGCTTAAATTCTGTATGCTTGCAGAAGGAAATGCAGATAGATATCCTAGATTTGCTCCTTGTATGGAGTGGGATACGGCTGCTGGAGATGCTATATGTGAGACCGCTGGAGTTGCTGTTTTTATTGCGGGAACAACTCAGAAATTAACATATAATAAGAAGTCCTTATTTAGTCCTAACTTTGAAGCTTATTAATACTGTTTATGAAAATTCTTGTTACAGGTGGCGCTGGTTTTATTGGGTATCATCTTTGTGAGCAATTGCTTAAGGAGGGACATACTGTGGTGGCTCTTGATAATGTAAACGATTATTACGACCCTAATCTCAAGTATGATAGATTATCACAATTAGGTATAGCAAAAGCAGAAGCATCAGTATGGAATTTGCGAGTGGCAAGCACAAAGCATAAAGCACTGCAATTTGTACGTATGAATCTTGAGGATAGGGAAGCGTTGCCCGAGCTTTTTAAAAGAGAGTCATTTGATCTAGTATGTAATCTTGCTGCTCAAGCGGGTGTGAGATATTCTATAGAAAACCCAGAGGTGTATATAGATACTAATGTTGTAGGCTTTTTAAATGTATTAGAATGCTGTCGTAATAACGATATAAAAAAACTTGTTTATGCCAGTAGTTCTAGTGTATACGGTAATAGTATAGATGTTCCATTTACAGAAAAACAGTCTGTAGACGAGCCCATAAGTATCTATGC
>JAHDEV010000078.1 GCA_020628615.1 Dokdonia sp. | reverse complement strand
TCTGATGGAGGAAGTTGTGCAGAGATAATTACTAGAACATACAGAGTAAGCGATACCTGTAACAATTTTATTGATGTAGTTCAGCTTATTAATGTACGCGATGAGATTACGCCCGAATTGATTTCTGATTTTGAACCTGTTGTGGAGGTGTTTTGTGGAGAAGTACCAAGTGCTCCAGAGTTGATGTTTATAGATAATTGCGATTCAGAAATCACAATAAATTACACAGAAACTTCAAATGAAGAGACGAGCCCTATGGATTATACAATCTTAAGAACTTGGCAGGTACTTGATGTTTGTATGAATGAAACAATAGTTAATCAGGTTGTTAATGTTGTGATTGAAGATAGCGTTGAAAGTTTTAGTAGATCATACTGCATTGATGATAGTGACGTTCATTTAGATTCGTTACTTCCAACTCAAAATGGAACTTGGATAATTCCTGAGGGGATTGTTGTAGAAAATGGTTTTATAAAGCCATCTTTAACTCCTATAGGTGAATATTCTTTTGTAAATAACTCTACATTAGGAAATTGTAATGTAACAAATATTGTTGACATAATTATTCACGATGATTGTGTTATTACTCCTAATTGTGACAGTAAGGAAAATGTTAAAATCTCTAAGGTTGTTACTCCTAACGGAGACGGAAGTAATGACTTCTTTAACGTGGCTTTAATATACCAAGGTGATTGCGAGTTTGTAATAGATGTACAGATATTTAATAGATGGGGTAATTTGGTTTATGAAATTGAGAATTATCAAAATGACTGGAGTGGAGAATCTCCAAAAGCAGCGTTTGGAAATGCCAATCGACTTCCTGCGGGAACGTATTACTATATTGTTTCTTTAAATAATAGTAGCCTCAAACCTATTCAAGGTTATATATATTTAAGTTCAGAATAATTTTAAATTAAAATGAGATTTAATCCAAAACATATAATTATAAACTCATTATTCCTTCTTGGTCTTAGTACATCATATGGGCAACAACTTCCTCAGTTTAGTCAGTATATGTATAATACAATTATAGTTAACCCAGCTTATGCAGGAAGTAAAGAGACTATAAATATTATGGCACTGCATAGAAGTCAATGGATAGGGGTTAACGGAGCTCCAGTAACCCAGTTTGCATCAATACACGCACCTATATCAGAGAAAAATATCGGAGGAGGGTTGTCTTTCGTCAATGATAAGTTAGGTTATGAAAACTCGTCGTATATATATGGAGATTTATCTTATACGATAAGAACTTCATATACAACACAATTATCTTTCGGTCTCAAAGTAGGAGCAAGTCATTATAGTTTAGATGATGAGCTATTAAATGACCCAGAGGTTATACAAGATGCGTTTTTTAATGATAAGCTTAATTATTGGAATTTTAATGTTGGAGCAGGTGTTTTTCTAGATGGTGAGTCTTGGTATTTAGGTATTGCGGTTCCTAGATTTAAAAATCACGACAATAATAGAAATTCACTTTATGCATCGCTAGAAAGGGTTAACTATTTTATTAATGGTGGTTTTATACATAAAGTAAGTCCGTGGTTAACTTTAAAACCTACTATGATGGTGAAAATGACTAACGGAGCGCCAATTTCTGTAGATGCAACGTTAAATGCGTTGTTGGAAGATAAATTGTGGCTTGGATTAACTTACAGGCATAAAGATGCTATAGGCGCCATAAGTTCTTTTAAAATAACAGATGAGTTAAGTTTTGGTTATGCATATGAGTATAGTACTACAGCATTGTCAGGCTACTCTTTTGGTTCACATGAAGTCTTACTGACCTATAATATTAAATATAGGAGTAATTGTAGATGTCCAGACTTATATTAATGATAAAAAACGTAATAAAAAAGCGTCCTTAAAAAGGGCGCTTTTTTTATTTGAAAAACAGAATTTGTTTATCTAATAGAATTAAGAATTTTTCTCTTTAAAGGCTTTAAGCTTCTCATTGAGCTGAGGTACAATTTCAAAAGCGTCACCTACGATACCATAATCTGCTGCTTTAAAGAAAGGAGCTTCTGGATCTGTGTTGATTACTACTTTTACTTTTGAAGAGTTAATACCTGCAAGGTGCTGTATCGCTCCAGAGATACCTATAGCGATGTACAGGTTAGAAGCAACAGGTTTACCTGTTTGCCCTACGTGCTCACCGTGAGGTCTCCATCCTAGGTCAGATACAGGTTTAGAACAAGCAGTTGCTGCTCCAAGGATGTCTGCCATTTCTTCTATCATTCCCCAGTTTTCTGGTCCTTTCATACCACGACCTGCAGAGACTACAATCTCAGCATCTGCGATAGAAACCTTATCTGTAGCTTTATCTACAGAGGCAACCTCTACACCAAATGTTCCTAGATCTGCACTAAAATCTTCTGTTGCAGCAGCGGCGCTGTTTTCTTTAAGACCATATGCGTTTTTACCAAGACCTACAATTTTTACATCTGTAGAGATCTCTGTAATGTTAAATGCTTTATTAGTAAAAGCAGTACGCTTTACTTTAAACGGTGCTGCGCTTTCTGGAAGAGCTACTACGTTTGATGCATATCCTGCCTCAAGCTCTACAGCTAGTAAAGGAGCAAGATATTTTGCGTTTGCGCTCTGGCTTAATACAACTACTGTTGCACCCTCTGCCTTTGCAGCAGCAGCAATACCTTTTGCATAAGCTGCTGCATTAAATGCTTCTAGCTTACTGTCTTTAAGGTTTAAAACTTTATCTACACCATACGTTCCTAGTGGTGCTGTGTCACCTCCATTTACTGCAATAGCAGTAACAGAAGTTCCCATCATATCTGCAACACCTTTTGCATAAGATGCTACCTCAAGTGAAGCTTTTTTAAATTCTCCGTTTTCTGATTCTGTGTATACTAAAACTGACATATTATCGTACTTTTTAGATAGCTTTCGCTTCGTTATGTAATAAATCGATGAGCTCGTCTACAGTGTCTACAAGTTTTACGGCTCCTTTTGGTGCTGGCTTTTCAAAGGCAACAGCTGCTGTTTCGGTTGCTGCGCCAGTAGGTTCTACCACACTTAATGGTTTTTTACGAGCCATCATAATACCTCTCATATTAGGTATACGTAGGTCGCTCTCTTCTACTAGTCCTTTTTGACCTCCTATTACAAGAGGTAAAGTTGTAGTTACTGTTTCTTTACCACCATCTATTTCTCTAGTTGCAGTTGCGTTTGTGCCATCTACTTCTAGTGAGATACACGTATTTACAAAGTTTGCTCCAGTAAGACCTGCAAGCATACCTGGTACCATACCACCATTATAATCTATAGACTCACGGCCTGCAATCACAAGATCGTATCCTCCGTCTTGAACTACTTTTGCAAGTTCTTTGGCAACTTGAAAACCGTCTTTTGCCTCTGTGTTAACACGTATAGCTGTGTCTGCACCTATGGCAAGTGCTTTACGAAGTGTAGGTTCTGTTTCTGGTCCTCCTACGTTTACTACGTCTACAGAAGCTCCTTGTTTTTCTTTAAACCACATTGCTCTGGTTAATCCAAACTCATCATTTGGGTTGATCACAAACTGAACACCATTAGTATCAAACTTGGTGTCTCCTTCAGTAAAGTTAATTTTTGAAGTCGTATCAGGTACGTGACTGATGCACACTAATATTTTCATAGAATTTGTTTTTTATAAAGATAAAGGTACGCTTTCGCGAAAGCGTAAACTCGTACTATTTCGTTATCGTTACAAAAATAAGGTAAAAAACTATATTTTACTATGCGCGCATAGTAAAATTTTGCAAAATTCTCATTTTTTGAGGTTTCTGAATTGCTTATTTTTGTGAGTACGTAAAAAAACGATTATTAATTAGGTGATTAAGGCAATGCTTTGAGAATCCTTTGCAAATTAACCCACTAGTGGGTAACTTATATGAGAACAATCCAGTTTAGAGAAGCCGTTTGTGAGGCTATGAGTGAAGAAATGCGTCGCGACGCATCTGTTTATTTAATGGGAGAAGAAGTAGCCGAATATAATGGTGCTTACAAAGCTTCAAAAGGAATGCTAGACGAGTTTGGTGCAGATAGAGTTATAGATACTCCTATTGCAGAGCTTGGTTTTGGAGGTATAGGTGTAGGTAGTACTATGACGGGTTGTCGTCCTATTGTGGAGTATATGACCTTTAACTTCTCGCTTGTAGGTATTGATCAGATCATAAACAATGCTGCAAAAATTAGACAGATGTCTGGAGGGCAGTTTTCTTGTCCTATCGTTTTTAGAGGGCCTACAGCATCTGCAGGTCAACTAGGAGCAACGCACTCTCAAGCTTTTGAAAACTGGTTTGCAAACACTCCAGGTCTTAAAGTAATTGTACCGTCAAACCCTTATGATGCAAAGGGGCTACTTAAAGCAGCGATACGTGATAACGACCCTGTAATCTTTATGGAGTCTGAGCAAATGTATGGTGATAAAGGTGAGGTGCCAGATGGAGAGTATGTTTTACCTATAGGAGTTGCAGATATAAAGAGAGAGGGAACAGATGTAACTATCGTTTCTTTTGGAAAAATTATAAAAGAGGCTTACAAAGCGGCAGATCAACTAGCTGAAGATGGAATCTCTTGTGAGATTATAGACTTGCGCACAGTGCGCCCGCTAGATAAGCAGGCTATCTTTGACTCAGTAAAGAAAACTAATAGACTTGTGATACTTGAGGAGGCTTGGCCTTTTGGAAACGTATCTACAGAGATAAGTCACCAGGTACAGGAGCACTGTTTTGATTACCTAGATGCACCTATACAAAGAATAAACACGGCAGATACACCTGCCCCTTACTCACCAGTACTACTTAAAGAGTGGTTGCCTAACAGCGATGATGTTGTAAAGGCTGTGAAAAAGGTGATGTACAGATAAGCTTTCGCGAAAGCGTACTATATTTGACCCCTTTCTACCTAAGAGAGGGGTTTTTTAATTAATGTGTATAAAATAACATCTCATACAGAATAATACATATTCTAAACGTTATAGGGTAATCATTGTAACCCTGCTGAATGATATGTAACAACGCACAAATAGAATTAATAGATGAAACATAATTTACTTTTCTTTCTTATCGCACTTTTTACGGTGGCTACATCTTATAGTCAGACTAAAGTGAGTGGAGAAGTTTTTGACGCACAAGGAAATGCATTACCATTTGTAAATGTCGTTTTTATGGGCTCAAATGAGGGAACCATCACAAACGAAAATGGTCGCTTTTACCTTGAGTCTGATGCTACGTGGGAGCAAGTGCGATTTTCCTTCATAGGGTTTTCAAACCTTGTTGTAGACTTAGAGCAAAAGGTGAACTATGAGATGAAAATCACGCTAGAAGAAGAGGCGGGGGCGCTAGATGAGGTTGTAATCTTTACGGGTAAAACAGATAAAAAAAACAACCCAGCGGTAGATATACTGCGCAAGATATGGGCAAATAAAAGAGAGAATGGACTCAAGCAGTTTAAGCAATACCAGTATGATAAGTATGAGAAGCTAGAGTTTGACCTTAACACCATAGACAGTGCCCTTATAAATAGCCGTCTCTTTAAAGGGATGGAATTTATTTTTGACCAGACAGATACCTCTAATGTGACGGGTAAAACGTATCTACCCATTTTTGTAAACGAAGCCGTATCAAAAGTTTATGGAGATAACGAGATTAATAAAGTAAAAGAAGAGCTGCTGGGTAATAAAAACAGCGGTTTTAGCGAGAATCAAACAGTTATAGGTTTTGTAAAAGACCTATATAGCGATTATGATATCTACCAGAACTACTTACAGTTTTTTGATAAGAGTTTTACGAGTCCGCTATCGCGCACAGGGATACAGACCTATAATTATGTACTCTCAGATAGTGCCTACATAGATAATAAATGGTGTTATAATATCATTTATTACCCACGTCGTAAGAACGAGCTCACCTTTAAAGGAGACTTCTGGGTAAACGACTCAACCTGGGCAATCAAGGAGATTAATATGCAGCTCTCAAAAAGCGCAAACATAAACTGGGTCAAAGAAATCTATATGGAGCAAGAGTTTGATATCGTAAACGATACTACGTTCTTACTCTCACGAGATTATTTCTTGTCAGACTTTGCTTTTAATAAAAAAGAGCAATCTAGAGGAATGTACGGTAAGCGTACGACCCTATATGATAACTATGAGTTTGATAAAAAACTAGACAAAGACTACTACGACAAGGAAGTCTATAACTACGATAAGGATATCTATAATCGTGGCGATGAGTTTTGGGAAGAGAATAGAAAAGAAGAACTGAGCAAAGATGAGCTAGGTGTTTATAAAATGCTAGACACCCTTAAAACGGTTAAGAAATTTAGAAATCTCTATAATGCAGGCTCTGTACTAGCTTCTGGGTATTATGAGATCCCAAGTCTCAATTTTGATTACGGCCCTATATTTTCAACCTTTGGGTTTAACGAGGTAGAAGGTTTGCGTATACGTACAGGAGGTAGAACTTATTTTTCTCAAAACGATCCCTGGCGTCTAGAAGGCTTTCTGGCCTATGGTTTTAAAGACAAAAAAGGAAAATTTGGTATCTCTGGTAAGTGGCTTTTAGATAAAAAGAGTAGACTTATAATCTCTGGCGGTTACCGTCAAGATGTAGAGCAAATAGGGGCGAGCCTTACCACCTCAAGAGATGTGCTAGGTAGAAATCTTGCCTCATCATCGCTTGTAAACACCGCGACTAATGATAAGCTCACTTCTATAAAACTGGCAAATGTAGCAGCAGAGATAGAGGTGGTGCGCAACCTGCAGGTACGTGCAGATTTCTCACTGCGCACGCTTGAGTCTGCCTCAGGAACTTTTAGTCTAGACTACTTCACAGATGCCACACAAACCGCCACCACAGGTGAGCTTAAACAAGCAGAAGTTGTACTTACTACTATCTGGGAGCCAGGTAAAAAGACCTCAGGTTTTGGCGTAGAGCGACGCGTTACAAATGAGTGGTTTCCTAGCTTTTACGCGAGTTATACACGTGGGCTAGAGGGTACGCTAGACAGTGACTTTGGGTATGATAAGTTTCAATTTTCTGCTCGTAAGGCAATACGTGTAGGAGGTCTAGGTACACTTACGGCTTCTACAGAGGTGGGTAAAACCTTTGATGAGGTGCCACTGGCATTATTAAGTCCAGTACCAGGTAACCAGTCATTGTTCTCAATATTTAACACCTTTAGCCAGCTCAATTTTTATGAGTTTACTACAGATGAGTATGCATCTTTACAGTTAGAACATAACTTCGGAGGAAGAATCTTTAACCGTATTCCTTTCTTAAAGGGGTTAAACCTTAGAGAGATTATAGGTGTGAGAGGTATTATAGGTAACATCTCACAGGCTAACATTGACCTTAACAGACCCGCCTTTGAGAGTCTTCTCTTTGCAGAGGGAGATCCAGTAACCGCCATTACACCATCTATGATTGCCCCATCTATGGAGCCGTATTATGAGTATAGTATTGGAGTGGGAAACATATTTAAGGTGTTCCGTATAGATGTAAACTTTAGAGGTAATTATAACTTCTTGCCAGATGCTCGTAAGATAGGTGTGACAGGTAGTTTTGGATTTTATTTTTAATTTGTTTTTTACGCTTTCACTTAAGTAGTATTGCCGTCAGAGGTGTTTATTTAAGAAATGACATTAATAAAAAAATAGAACAACAATCAGATTATCCCGTTGTGAAAACATTTAAGGTGGTACTTTAATTAGTATCACCTTTCTTTTTTAAACCGCTGTACGAGTAACTACCTAACCTAATCTTAACACGTATTCCTTTGGTGATAACGCTTTTACAGCGTATTTTTGCACCCCGAAAGATATTTTTTAGCAAGCTGCTGTTTATAATTAATTGAATTTCAGCTATTTAAAATTTAGCTTTCGCGAAAGCGCAATACTAACTACACAAATTAGTGTTCAAATATTAAGAGATTTTTTAATAGGAGGGAGCATAATTTGTTTTTTATAATGATATGACAGCAGAAAAAGTAAAAACATTTGACGTTTTAATCGAAATCCCAAAAGGGAGTCGTAACAAATATGAGTATGATTTTGAACTAAAGAAAATACGTTACGATCGTATGATCTTTTCTTCTATGATGTACCCTGCAGATTACGGTTTTATACCAGAAACTCTTGCACTAGATGGAGATCCTCTTGATGTACTTGTTCTTGTAACAGAGCCTACTTTTCCTGGATGTGTAATTGAGGTAAAGCCTATAGGAGTTTTCCATATGGCAGATGAAAAAGGACCAGACGAAAAAGTTATCTGTGTACCAGTAACAGATCCAAGTGCAAGTAAGCTTGAAGACTTATCTGACTGTAACCCACACCTTATAAAAGAGATTGAGCACTTTTTCCAAGTGTACAAAGATCTTGAAGAGAAAAAAGTAGACGTAGGTGGATGGGGAGACGTACACGAAGCTAGAGAAATTGTAGCAAAGTGTTACCAGAGATTCCAAGAGTCTGATGTACCACGTAGCGAAGTGAGTATTTACTAAGACTCACAGTATAAACGAATTAGCCTAGAAGCCGTAACGCATCGCGTTGCGGCTTTTTTTATGCAATCACATTTTTTGTATGTTATTGATTGTGAGTTGTTTGTGATTTAGGTGGATTTTGCTACTTTAGTATCATCTAATATTTTAAGAATTTTTTTAAGAAATTCTCACTAAAACCAAACAAAATTTATGGAATCAATGATGATTTACGTGCCGATTGTATTGGCCCTTCTTGGGCTTGTCTATATGATCATAAAGCAATCTTGGGTTATGAAGCAAGATGCTGGTGATGGTAAGATGAAAGAAATATCTGATCACATTTATGAGGGAGCGCTCGCTTTTTTAAATGCCGAGTATAAGCTGCTTACCATATTTGTAATTATTGTAAGTGTATTACTGGCTATTGTGTCTTATGTAGTGCCTACCACGCACTGGCTTATTGTTATTGCATTTGTATGCGGTGCTGTATTTTCTGCCTTTGCAGGAAACATAGGGATGAAAATCGCTACCAAAACAAATGTGCGTACCACTCAGGCGGCGCGCACTAGCTTGCCTAATGCGCTTAAAATCTCTTTTGGCGGAGGTACGGTGATGGGGCTTGGAGTTGCTGGTCTTGCAGTACTTGGTCTTACAGCATTCTTTATATTTTTCTTCCATTTCTTTATGGGTGGTGAGTGGACAAATACGATGGATATGACCATTGTATTAGAAACACTAGCAGGATTCTCTCTAGGTGCAGAGTCTATTGCACTTTTTGCTCGTGTAGGCGGTGGTATTTATACCAAAGCTGCAGATGTGGGAGCAGACCTTGTAGGTAAGGTAGAAGCTGGTATACCAGAAGATGATCCTCGCAACCCTGCAACTATTGCAGATAACGTGGGAGATAATGTAGGTGATGTAGCAGGGATGGGTGCAGATTTATTTGGCTCATATGTAGCAACCGTGCTAGCGGCAATGGTACTAGGTAATTATGTGATTAAAGATATGGGAGGAAGTATCTCAGATGGCTTTGGAGGTATTGGTCCTATATTGTTGCCTATGGCTATAGCAGGTGTAGGTATTATTATATCTATTATAGGTACAATGCTTGTAAAAATTAAGAGTAACGATGCAAAGGAGTCTCAGGTTATGGGTGCGCTTAATATAGGTAACTGGACTTCTATAATACTTGTGGCAGTAGCTTGTTTTGCACTATGTAAATGGATGCTTCCAGAAACGATGCAAATGGAATTCTTTGGAGAAGGAGTGCAAGAAATCTCATCTATGCGCGTATTTTATGCGACTATAGTGGGGCTAGTTGTAGGGGCAGTCATTTCTTCTGTGACAGAATATTATACGGGTCTTGGTAAAACGCCTATTCTCAAAATTGTACAACAATCTAGTACAGGGGCAGGAACTAATATCATTGCAGGTCTCGCTACAGGTATGATCTCTACATTTCCATCGGTACTATTATTTGCTGGTGCGATCTGGGCGTCATATGCATTTGCCGGTTTTTATGGGGTGGCTCTAGCCGCTTCTGCAATGATGGCTACTACAGCGATGCAACTTGCAATAGATGCCTTTGGACCTATTTCAGATAATGCAGGTGGTATAGCAGAGATGAGTGAGCAGGAGCCTATAGTCCGTGAGCGCACAGATATTCTAGATTCTGTAGGTAATACTACGGCGGCTACAGGAAAAGGATTTGCGATAGCCTCTGCAGCGCTTACATCGCTCGCATTATTTGCAGCTTATGTAACCTTTACGGGAATAGACGGTATTAATATTTTTAAAGCGCCTGTACTCGCAATGCTCTTTGTAGGAGGAATGGTTCCAGTGGTATTTTCTGCACTTGCGATGAATGCCGTAGGAAAAGCAGCTATGGAAATGGTACAAGAAGTACGTCGCCAGTTTAAAGACATACCAGGTATAATGGAAGGAACGGGGAAACCAGAGTATGATAAATGTGTGGCTATATCTACACAAGCTTCGCTTAAAGAAATGTTGCTACCAGGCATTTTAACGATAGGTTTTCCGCTGGTGATTGCTTTCTTGCCACTTGCCTTTGGGATGAATCGTCTTGCTATTGCAGAGATGCTTGGAGGTTATATGGCTGGCGTTACAGTAAGTGGCGTGTTATGGGCAATCTTTCAGAACAATGCTGGAGGTGCTTGGGATAATGCAAAAAAATCTTTTGAGGCAGGAGTAGAGATTAACGGTGAGATGACTTACAAGGGCTCTGATGCTCATAAGGCCGCTGTAACTGGTGATACGGTAGGAGACCCTTTTAAAGATACATCTGGGCCGTCTATGAATATACTTATAAAGCTTACTTGCCTTATAGGTCTTGTAATTGCACCTATACTAGGTGGTCATACAGATGATGGTCTGGCTATTACTACAGAAGATGGGACTGTGGTCGCAATTACTCAAGATGGACGTATTAAAGAAACACGCGAGGTGCAAAAAGAAGTTCGCTTTGCTATGGCAGAGCGCAATGGGCAGTTTGTAGGAACAGTAACTATTACGACAGATGATAATGGTGAGTTGAGTACTGAGGTAAAAGAGTTTACAGGTACAGAAGCTGAGGTAAAAAAGCAAATGGACGCCTTTGAAGCATCACTTCGCAATAAATAGTTTATATACTAGCTATTACGTATAACAAGGTGAGTCTTATAGGCTCACCTTTTTTTATGACATTCACATACCTTAACAAAGGTTTACAATGGTGTTGTGAGAGCTGAAGCTATTTATGCGGTAATTTTATGTAAAAATTAAAATTATGTTATTACCAAAAACAGAAGTTCCTGCCTTGGAACTCCCATTAATAAATGATGCTAACTGGAAACTGAGCGATCAAAACGCAGAAAACTTTACGCTTTTAGTTTTTTATAGAGGACTACATTGTCCTGTATGTAAAAAACAACTTGAAGAGCTTTCTCAAAAGCTAGATAAGTTTGTAGATCGCGGGATTAATGTCGTGGCTATAAGCGCAGATACAGAGAAGAGGGCAAAAATAGCAGGTGAAGATTGGGATATAGAAGGACTACCAGTAGCATATAATCTATCACTAGAGAAAGCAAGAGAGTACGGATTATTTATTTCTGAAGCAGTCTCAGATAAGGAGCCAGACTTCTTTACAGAGCCTGGTCTCTTCTTGATAAAACCTGACGGAACACTATTTTTCTCAAGCGTACAGTCTATGCCTTTTGCAAGACCACACTTTGACGATATTTTAGGAGGGATAGATTTTATTATGAAAAAAGATTACCCAGCTAGAGGAGAGGTAAAAGGAATTCCTC
>JAHDEV010000077.1 GCA_020628615.1 Dokdonia sp. | reverse complement strand
AAATGGAGACTTTACACAAAATCGGTCGTCGTAAGACCGCAGTAGCTCGTGTTTATCTTACTGAAGGAGAAGGTAAAATCACTGTAAACAAAAAAGAACTGAACAACTACTTCCCTACTGGAACATTACAGTACAAAGTAAACCAGCCACTTGTTTTAACAAACAACGAAGGTAACTTTGACATTAATGTAAACGTATATGGTGGTGGTATCACTGGTCAGGCAGAGGCTATCAGACTTGCTCTTTCTAGAGCTATGTGTGAGCTAGACGAAGAAAATCGTCTTATCCTTAAGCCAGAAGGTCTTCTTACTCGTGACCCAAGAATGGTTGAGCGTAAGAAATTTGGTCAGAAGAAAGCACGTAAGAAGTTCCAATTCTCAAAGCGTTAATATATCGCTTTGCTTGCAAGTGGCTCAGGCTATATGGCAAGCGAGATTTAGAATTACTTATTTTTAAAAATTTAAATTAATTGAAATGTTGTCGTTGCTTATTATGCTTTCGCGAAAGCGGAATCTTAATAAGGTTAGTTTAGCATCTAAACTTCGTAACACGGAGTTGCTAATTTTAATGTCCAACGGAACGTAAACTATTACAAAAATGGCAAACAACATCGAAATAAAAGAATTGCTTGATGCAGGTGTACACTTTGGACACCTCACAAGAAGATGGGATCCAAATATGGCACCGTATATCTATATGGAGCGTAACGGGATACACATCATCAATCTTTATAAAACTGCAGCAAAAATTGAAGAGACTTGCGAGGCTCTACAAAAAATTGCTGCTTCTGGTAGAAAAATACTCTTTGTAGCTACCAAAAAACAAGCTAAAGATATCGTAGCAGAAAAAGCTCGTAACGCAAATATGCCGTACATCACAGAAAGATGGCCTGGTGGAATGCTTACTAACTTTGTTACTATACGTAAAGCAGTTAAGAAAATGCAGACAATTGACCGTATGAAACAAGATGGTCGTTTTGATACACTTTCTAAGAAAGAAAAACTACAGATGAACCGTCTTCGTGAGAAGCTTGACAAAAACCTTGGTTCTATTTCAGATATGACTCGTCTTCCAGGCGCTCTATTTGTAGTAGATATCAAGAGAGAGCACATCGCGATTAAAGAAGCTCAAAAATTAAACATTCCAATTTTTGCAATGGTAGATACTAACTCTGATCCAAGAGAAGTAGATTATCTTATCCCTGCAAATGACGATGCTTCTAAATCTATCGACAAGATCGTAGGTTTTGTTTCTGACGCTGTTAGCGCTGGTCTTGCAGACCGCAAAGCTGGAAAAGATGCTCAAAAAGAAGGTGCAGATGCTCCTAAAAAAGAAGCAAAAGCTCCTAAAGCTAAGCCTGCAAAAGCTGCCGTAGCTGCAAGTGAAGAAGAAGAGTAAATAACATTAAGTTAATACTAAAAGGTCGTTTAATTCTTTTCTTTGCGGAAAACGATTAGACGACTTTTTTCAATTTTAAAACATATACAAATGGCAAACATAACAGCCGCAGACGTAAAAAAATTAAGAGAAGCTACTGGTGCTGGAATGATGGACTGTAAAAAGGCCCTCGTTGAAGCAGAAGGTGATTTTGACAACGCAGTAACTGTACTTCGTAAGAAAGGACAAAAAGTTGCAGAAAAGAGAGCAGACAGAGACTCTTCTGAAGGTGTTGTTGTTGCAAAGATTAACGACGCAAATACTCGCGGAGTTGTAGTATCACTTAACTGTGAGACTGACTTTGTTACTAAGAACGATACATTTGTTGAACTTGCTAACAAAATGGGAGATATCGCTCTTTCTGTAAATTCTAAAGATGAGATGCTCGCTGCAGACTTTGATGGAATGACAGTTGCAGAAAAACTTATTGAGCAAACTGGTGTTATAGGTGAGAAAATTGAAATAGGTGGTTATGAGACACTAGAAGCTCCTTTTGTAGGTTCTTATGTACACGGAAACAAGATAGGTGCTCTAGTAGGACTTACTGCTGCTACAGATAATGCTGCAGAGGTTGCAAAGAGTGTTGCTATGCAAGTTGCATCTATGGGTGCTACTACACTTTCTTACAAAGATTTTGATCCAGCATATGTTGCATCAGAAACTGAAGCAAGAATTGCAGCTATCGAAAAAGACAACATCGAGCTTGGACGTCTTGGTAAGACTCTAAAAAATGTACCTCAGTACATCTCTATGTCACAACTTACTCCTGAAGTACTTGCAAAGGCAGAAGCAGATATTAAAGAGCAGTTAAAAGCAGAAGGAAAGCCTGAGCAAATCTGGGACAAAATTGTACCTGGTAAAGTTGAGCGTTTTATAGCAGATAACACTACTCTAGATCACGAGCAAGCACTACTTGACCAACGTTTTATTATGGATGACAGCCAAAACGTAGCAGAATTTGTTGCTTCAAAAGGTGATGCATCTGTACAAGGATTTAAAAGAGTTTCTCTAGTATAATTGCTACAGAACTTACTGATAAAAAAAAGCCTCCACATTGTGGAGGCTTTTTTAGTATATAGAATGCTCGAAAAGTAGATTACAGTTTACTTTCTGTAAAATATGCATAAACCATCTGTTTTATTATGAAATACTTTATAAGGTGCTAGTAAGCTTTCGCGAAAGCGCAAGAAAAAAGAGAGCATAAAGCCCTCTTTAAAACCGATAATGATAGTCGTACTTAATTTACTCTAGATATCTCTATCTGACCTATCTCTGGAGTAAAACCTCCACTAGAGAAAGGCGCTCCATTTATTGTGCTTATTACTGCATTTTCTGCCTCGTCTGGAGCCTCATAGGTATCTCCTGCAGAGGTACCTGCATCAATAGGCAACAAGCCAATTGCCTCATTCTCCACCAAGCTATTACCATCTGTTATATCAAAAGAACTCACTCCTACAAACCAGTCTGGACTAGGGTTAAGGTTTGCAATAATTGTAACTCTAGTACGAGTAGGAGTAAAAGAGAGGTTAAACGTTTCTGAACCAACAGCATTAACAGATCCGGCAGATTGGATTGTAAAGCTACCTTCATTTTCTTCTCCTACTTGATTTGAGATAAACTCACCAAGAGCACCCACATCTCCATCTTCTATATATGCTTCAAAGCCCTCACTTGCTTGCTGTCCGAGTTGATAAATAGACAAGGTAGGTTCGTGTGTAATAACAACAATACTACCAAATGTAGCACCAGCTGGATAATCCTGAGGAAAATTTTCTTCACTAAACTCCGTAGTGATAGTTGCGGTGTATGCAGCTGCTATAGGCTCTTCTGGAACCACAGGAGTTGTAGTTGGGCTCCCATCATCATCACTACCACAACTAAGCACAACCATACTTAATACTATTAAAGCATATTTAAATTTAAATTTCATTTCCTTGTTTTGAGTTTGTTAATAATTATTTTCTGGCGTGAGTGCTAACTCACTTATAAGGAAATTAAAGATACTAAAGAATAGTAGATGCGGGGTAAGCTTTTATAAAATCTAACCTTTTTCGCCACTTTACTTCTCTAAATTTATTGGTTTCTTCCATTAAGTGATTTTAAAAAAAGGTTTAAACATTATATTTGCATAATCTTAGATATTATGAAATACAAAAGAATTTTACTTAAGCTTTCTGGTGAAGCATTAATGGGAGAACGTCAATATGGTATTGATCCAAAACGTCTAGCAGAATATGCAGAAGACATTAAAGCAGTGACCGAAAAAGGGGTTGAAGTTGCCATAGTAATTGGCGGCGGTAACATCTTTAGAGGTGTAGCAGGAGCAAGTAAAGGTATGGACCGTGTACAAAGTGATCATATGGGAATGCTCGCGACGGTTATAAACGGCCTAGCATTACAAGATGCACTTGAAGCAGCAGATGTAAAGACAAGATTACAAACTGCTATAAAAATAAATGAAGTTGCAGAACCTTTTATACGTCGCAAGGCAATGAGTCACCTTAGAAAAGGACGTGTAGTAATCTTTGGTGGAGGTACTGGCAACCCTTACTTTACAACAGACTCTGCAGCTGTTCTTAGAGCAATAGAAGTTGAAGCAGATGTGATTTTAAAAGGAACGCGCGTAGACGGTATTTATACAGCAGATCCAGAAAAGAATACAGATGCTGTAAAGTATGATCATATATCATTTGATGATGTACTAAGTAAAGGGCTCAAAGTAATGGACACAACTGCATTTACCCTAAGTCAAGAAAATGAATTACCTATCATTGTTTTTGATATGAATACACGTGGCAACTTAATGAAAGTTGTTTCTGGAGATGATTCTATAGGTACTACGGTAAACTAAGAACGCATAATATTGGCTCAATTTTTGTAAACTTGTTATCACAATTAATATTACGATGAACGAAGATTTAAAATTTATAATAGATAGTGCAAAAGAAGCGATGGATAATGCTATCGTACACTTAGGGAAACGCTTACTCACCATTAGAGCTGGAAAAGCTAGTCCTGCAATGCTTCAAGGTTTAATGGTAGATTACTACGGGAGTCCAACGCCTCTTAGTCAGGTAGCAAATGTAGTTGCACCAGATGGTCGTACGATATCTATCCAACCTTGGGAGAAGTCTATTATTCAAGAAATAGAAAAAGCCATTATAAATGGTAATCTAGGCTTCAACCCAATGAATAACGGTGAGAGTGTTATTATAAATGTACCACCACTTACTGAGGAACGCCGTAAAGAGCTTGTAAAGCAAGCCAAAGCCGAAGCAGAAGATGCAAAAGTAGGTGTGCGTAATGATCGTAAAAACGCAAATAACGATATCAAAAAAGTAGACAGCGCCTCTGAAGATGAGAAAGCAAATGCCGAAGTAGATATTCAAAAACTTACTGATATTCATATCAAAAAGATAGAAGAAGTTCTTGCCACTAAAGAAACTGAAATAATGACCGTGTAATTACTCACAGTAGTTAAACAATTACAAAAAGCGACCTCTTGGGTCGCTTTTTTGATACATTTACGTTACAACAATTTCTATGCGTATAATTTTCGTATTCCTTTCGCTTATCTGCAGTGCTACACTAAGCGCCCAAACCACACTTACAGCAGATGCTATAGTGCAAAAGGCAATTGATAATAAATCACAAAATGACCCTCGAGAAGCGCTAGAATCATTTTCGCTACACGCTTATGAGAAAACAATTATCACAGATAGCCTTAACGGGACATCTCATAACTTCTTCTCAGAAAAAGCAAGTCTCGTACAATATGATAAGTCTAGTCAGTTTACCGAAGAAATTATAGGCTACCAGCTGGCCGGTTTTAAGAATCCAAGGTATGAAGTCTTTGCTGTAAACATACAGTCTCGCTCATTTTATGACAGTGATTTTGTCATTTTCAATAATAGATATGCCGGCATACTTTCAAAAAGAGGCGTACGTAACTACAACTATACACTTCAAGAAACCACTCCCGGAGAAGATTACATTATTTCTTTTACCCCAAAAGTACCTAAACGCATCCCGGGGCTTACAGGCACAATGGTTCTTGACCAGGAAACATTTGCTATAAAGGACATTAAAGTACGCATAAACGACAAACTCAATATTGTATTGAACCAAGAATACACGTACATAGAAGAAAATAATATTTATTTACCTGTACGTAGAGAGCTATTTTTAGATAAGGGAAGTGAAGACAGGCAGCTTTCGTTTTTTAAGGGACGTATTTCTATTGGTACTATTGAAAATGAAGTGCTAGAAAATATGGTAAGCCGCAAGTTTCTTGTGTCTACCACAACAATGAGTGATTTTAAAGTAAACACTCCTATAAATCGAGAGCTTTCAAAATATGCAATTACCTTTGACCAAGGCGCTAGTGAAAAGACAGAAAGTTTCTGGCAAAAATACCGCCCCGAAAAACTCACTAGCAAAGACAAGCGAAGCTTTTCTGAAATAGAAAAAATAGTAAATGCCGAAAATATTGAACGTAGACTAGGTACTACAAACAACTTTAGCATAGGCTACTTTAGCTTTAAAGCTTTCGATTTTGATCTTACCTACCCTGTGAAGTTTAATAACTATGAGGGATTACGACTAGGTATAGGCGGCGTTACAAATGAGTCTTTCTCAAAACGCTTTAGACTAGAAGGCTACACAGCATACGGTTTTAAGGATAAAGACCTTAAATACGGTATAGGTGGAGGTTATTTACTTAACCCAGATAAAGGTGCCTGGATCTCTGCGACATATAATAGTGACCTTGAGGAGGTAGGTAACTATGCATATCTCACAGACCGCAGAGTGTACTCACTCTTTGAGCCTCGTCTTGTAAATATTACACAGTTTTACAAACACCGCACAACGCGCATTAATCTAGAGTATAGACTTACCCCACAAATATTATCTGAATTTCAAATCGCCCATAGACGCTTAGATCAAACCACACCCTACCGCTACAATAAAGATGGCGAGACTATACGTGATTATGACGTAACAGAGGCAACAGCATCTTTTAGATGGAGCCCGTCTAATAAATATTTAAAAACAGATAGCGATGTACTTCCAGTTTATGAGGGTCACCCCATCATCTCTGGTCAAATCTCTCAAGCAGTAGATGGTCTGGGGGGCGATCTTGCATTTACAAAACTGGCTGCAAAAATGTTTTATCGTGTAGATAGACTCAATAAAACGGCAACCGAAATTCTTCTTGAGGGTAATATTGCCTTTGGAGACCTACCCATTACCCACCTCTTTCACGCATTTCCAAATGCGCCTACTAAGGAAACCATACTGCAGCGATTTTCTGTAGCAGGAGTCAATAGTTTTGAGACGATGTATTTTGGCGAGTTCTTTTCAGATAGATTGTTTACTGCTCAAATCAAGCACAGACTCGCGCCTTTTAATATCTCAAAGCGCTTCAAGCCAGAGATGGTCTTTATAAGTCGTTTTGCGCTAGGCGACATACGCAATCCGGAAGATCATCTCGATATTGACGCCTTTGAATCATTAAGTAAAGGATATACTGAGACGGGTTTTGAACTCAATAAGCTTCTTTTCGGCTTTGGTACCAGCTTGACGTATCGTTATGGCGCCTACCACTTACCTAACTGGGAAGATAACATTGCATTTAAGTTCACTTTCAACCTAAAGCTATAAATACTAGACCTAGCTGTTTGTATTTTTATGAACCTAGGTTAATTTTTTTACGCTTTCGCGAAAGCGGTCTACACATTACCCACAAGCCGTTCTCATTTTACCGAAGTATCTGCTCTCAAAAGAATATCTTTGCACGGCTTAAAACAAGGCAATGGCAAAATTTCTAAGTAAGGGTTTCTGGGAATCGGTAGCGAGTATTATACTACGCAACCGTCCGTTAATAATCATTCTTGTCTTAGCGTTTACTGTATTTTTAGGATTTCAGTGGCGCCATATGAGATTTACATATACGGAGGCAAATCTTCTGCCAGATGACCACGAGGTAAATCTAGAGTATCAAAATTTTAAAGATAAATTTGGCGAAGAGGGTAACCTCATCGTGCTAGGTATACAAGACGAGCGCCTATTTACGCCAGAAATACTTACCGCTTGGAACGAACTTTCGGCAAAAATTGCTCAGGCAGATGCAGTTGCACTTTCTTTATCACTTAAGGATTTAAAAATTCTAGACAAGCAAGAGGAGCCACAGCGTTTTGACCTTGTACCTTTTATGACAGACAGTACGCTCACTGCCGAGAGTGCTGCTAGTTACAGAAAGTTACTCTTTGACGATTTACCGTTTTACGAAAATCTCATTTATAATAAAGAGACCGGTACCGTACGCTCTGCGGTATATCTCAAAAAGGATTTAATAAACACACCAGCCCGTAGGGACTTTGTGGTGAACGACCTCATCCCTGCCATTGCAGATTTTGAAGCTGCACACGATATTAAAGTTCGCACTAGTGGTATGCCTTACATACGCACGCTTAATGCTCAAAACATTATAGATGAGATAGGCATCTTTGTGGGAGCAGCATTGCTGGTGACTTCATTTATATTTTTCTTCTTCTTTAGATCTTACAGAGCCACATTTATCTCTATGGTCACAGTGATTATAGGTGTGATGTGGGCTTTTGGGTTTTTAGGTTTACTAGGGTATGAAATCACTGTACTTACAGCTATCATCCCACCGCTTATTATTGTGATAGGGATTCCTAACTGTATTTTCTTAATAAATAAATACCAGCAAGAGTATAAAAATCACGGTAACCAAGTAAAAGCACTCCAGCGAGTGATTACAAAAGTGGGTAACGCCACCTTAATGACTAACATTACTACGGCCTCTGGTTTTGGAACTTTTATCCTAACGGAGAGTTCGCTACTTAGTGAGTTTGGTGTCGTGGCGAGTATAAATATCATTGCGATATTTTTATTATGCCTTCTCATCATTCCTATTTTATATAGTTATATGTCTCCTCCTAAGGAGAAACACCTTAAGCACCTAGGTAAAAACTGGATAGAAGGTTTTGTAGACTGGATGGAACGTATGGTGCGCAACAGGCGTACAACCATTTATGCATCAAGTGTATTATTACTCGCATTAAGTATCATAGGGATCTATCAAATACGTATCTCTGGCTCGCTTATAGAAGATATGCCTAAAAAGGCTGGCTTTTATAAGGACATCAAGTTTTTTGAAGAAGAGTTTGATGGGATTATGCCGCTTGAAATTCTTATAGACACTAAGAAAAAACAAGGTGTGATGAAGCTCTCTACCCTCAAACGAATGGAAGAGCTAAGCACTACCATAGAGGAGCAACCAGAACTATCTGCTCCTATCTCTATTGTAAACCTTGTAAAGTATGCAAAGCAAGCCTACTTTAACGGAAACCCTAAGTACTACCAACTCCCTACCAGCAACGAGCGCAACTTTATACTGCCGTATGCAAAGAGTTTTGATAATGACGAAAACCTTATGGGAGCCTATGTAGATAGTACGGGGCAGTATGCCAGAATCACCACATTTATGAAAGATGTAGGCACAGACAAGATGGAGCGTGCCGAAGAAAACATACAGCTCAAAATTGATAAACTCTTTCCAGAAGAGCGCTATGAGGTGACAATGACGGGTACTGCTCTCGTTTTTCAAAAAGGAACAGATTACCTCGTGATGAACCTCGTGATAAGCTTATCACTAGCCATATTACTCATTGCTTTATTTATGGCGTGGATGTTTAAATCACTACGTATGATTATTGTCTCACTCATCCCTAACCTACTACCACTACTAGTTACAGCAGGTATGATGGGCTTTATAGGCATCCCTATCAAGCCATCTACGATTCTTGTTTTTAGTATTGCCTTTGGGATCTCTGTAGATGATACCATACACTTTCTTGCCAAATACAGACAAGAACTTAAAGCAAACAAGTGGAAGATTAAAAAGTCTGTGTATGCCTCGCTACGTGAGACGGGAGTAAGTATGTTCTACACTTCTATTGTACTCTTCTTTGGCTTCTCGGTATTTATGATAAGTAGTTTTGGTGGCACGGTGGCACTAGGTGGTCTCGTGAGTGCAACGCTATTATTTGCAATGCTTGCGAACCTTTTATTATTACCATCACTCCTACTCTCTCTTGAGTCTGAAATTGCAAATAAAGATGTCTTTAAAGAACCTGCACTTCAAATTGTAGATCGTGAAGGTGATGAAGATCCGGCTGGTACTAAAACTAAAGACGAGCAATAAACCTGTAAACATAATAGTGACTATTACACTTTTATAAAGCTAAGCGCCAGCGCGTATCTTTGTAAAAAAAGGCGATGCTAGATCAATATTTTGACGAGGTAAAAAAGGAGCTATCTCTGGGCATTAATAAGAAAGGGCATCCTTTTAGATACGTTACCTTAGGTACGGTAGATGCAGATGGCATCCCCCAGCTGCGCACCGTTGTGTTACGACAGCTGCAAGACGATCTCACACTGCGTATCTATACAGACAGCAGGTCTTCAAAAATCGCCCAGCTGTTACAGAACCCTACCGCAAGTTTACTTTTTTATCACCCTAAAAAGTTACTTCAGGTCAAGGTTACCGCTACGACTAGCATTATTACAGACCCACAAGAGCTTGCCAAATACTACACAGGCGTGCAACCTAATTCAAAAAAAGATTATACCACCGCACAACCTCCTGGAGCCACCCTTTCAAACCCAGATGAAGTCTCGTATCTAGAAGCAACGCATTTTTTTACCATTATAGCACTCACTCCTACACAGATAGAATACCTTCAGCTTAAGAGGCCTAATCATATACGCGCATCGTTTGTAAAGACTAATGGGGAGTGGGAAGGACGCTTTATAAATCCTTAAAATTACGCTTTCGCGAAAGCGCACTAAAAACCCACATCACCACCCCGCACAGCTAGCTCAAGTTAGGGTGTTTTACCTTACGCCCTACGGCAAAAATCTTTTATATTTGCCCACTGTCAAGCAAACCCGAAAAAATAACACATATGACACATACACCTATAGTAGAATTACTGAGTAGTGATTCTCTTCATCAAGAATTTACCGTAAAAGGGTGGGTACGATCTTTTCGTGCAAACCAGTTTGTAGCTCTTAATGATGGCTCTACGATAAATAACCTACAGTGTGTGGTTGATTTTGAAAATACAGATCCTGCGTTGCTTAAACGTATTACCGTAGGGGCTGCAGTGGCTATTACGGGTACCCTAGAAGAAAGTCTGGGTGGAGGACAACGCGTTGAGATAAAGGTAAAAGAAGTAGTAATAGAAGGTGATGCAGATCCAGAGCTACTTAAAAAAACTATCTTATCACCTAAGCGCCACACGCTAGAAAAACTACGTGAGCAAGCACACCTAAGAGTACGTACAAATACCTTTGGGGCGATTATGCGTTTACGCTCTAAGCTCTCTTTTGCAATACACGAGTACTTTAATAAAAACGGATACTACCACGCACACACGCCTATCATTACAGGTAGTGATGCAGAGGGTGCTGGTGAGATGTTTCGCGTAAGCGCACTAGACCCAGAAAATCCACCACGTAAGGAAGATGGGACTATAGATTATAGCAAAGACTTTTTTGGCAAAGAGACCAATCTTACGGTATCTGGACAGCTAGAGGGAGAGACTTATGCGCTAGGTCTAGGTAAGATTTACACCTTTGGACCTACCTTTAGAGCAGAAAATAGTAACACTTCGCGCCACCTTGCAGAGTTCTGGATGGTAGAACCAGAGATGGCTTTTTGTGATCTTGATGGTAATATGGACCTCGCCGAAGATTTTATCAAGTATGTGATAAACTACGCGCTAGAAAACTGCCAAGACGACCTTGCCTTTCTAGAAGAAAGACAGACTAAAGAAGACCAGTCTAAGCCTGCGGCAGAGCGTGCTGCAATGCCACTACGTGAGAAGCTGCACTTTATAGTAGATAACAACTTTAAACGTGTGAGCTACACAGAGGCGATAGACATCTTACGTAATAGTAAGCCTAACAAGAAAAAGAAATTTAAATACCCTATAAATGAGTGGGGTGCAGATTTACAGTCTGAGCACGAGCGTTTTCTGGTAGAGAAGCACTTTAAGTGCCCTGTGATCTTATTTGACTACCCAGCAAATATCAAAGCATTCTATATGCGTCTTAACGAAGATGGTAAGACCGTACGAGCGATGGATGTACTCTTCCCAGGTATAGGTGAGATGGTAGGAGGATCACAACGTGAGGAACGTCTGGATGTTCTTAAAGAAAAAATGGCAGCCTTAGATATTTCTGAAGAGGAGCTTTCTTGGTACCTAGACACGCGTAAGTTTGGAACGTGTACACATAGTGGTTTTGGCCTTGGTTTTGAGCGCCTTGTACTCTTTGTGACTGGTATGACAAACATACGCGACGTGATACCTTACCCACGTTTTCCAGGTCACGCAGAGTTTTAGAAAAAAGTT
>JAHDEV010000076.1 GCA_020628615.1 Dokdonia sp. | reverse complement strand
ACAGCTTGATAGGCATCTATATTACCATAACCGTACTTACTACTCGTATTACCATATAAGTCTGATGACTGGCGTAGTCTATTAAGGACTTGCTGTCTTGACCAGTTAGGGTATTTTGACCAAACCATTGCTGCTACTCCCGCCATAGTCGCAGTAGCTACAGATGAGCCACCTACATAATCACGTTGCCCCTGGTTAAAACCTATCACAGGCGTTGTTCTATTATCATTACTATCACGTTCCATCACGATTGTAAATTCTATCTCACTACCGTCGTGGCAAATATCACACTCTCTATAACCTCCAGACCAGTCTGTCACCCCTGTCACTGCAATAGCCTCTGGCATACTTGCTGGAAAAATAACTGGGTACCAGTTTGTAGCACTGGTGCTTGTACCTCCAGCCGCAAATATGAGTTTACCACGACTATATGCATAACGCACAGCATCTCTTACATTACCTATACTCCAAGGGTAACCTATAGACATTGAGATAATATCTACATCACTCCTATCTGCAAGTGCTCGTAATGCGTTAGACACCCCCTTGCGCTCGTGATAATCATTAAGAACAACATCAGATGTTCCTCTATACATTACAAGATTTGCATCATAGGCCACACCAGAAGGAAGACCATCATTATTACGAGGTCCGGCAGCGACTCCTGCCATACTAGTACCGTGACCACAGCGGTCATTAGGCCCGTCTAGATTGTTAGACCACCACCAGGCAGAGTCTATATAAGTTCCATATTTTTCTACGGTTCTTCCATTTATAGAAGCTCCATCTCCAAAATTGTTACCTAGTAATGGCTGGTTAGGTGAAAGACCAGTATCTATAATACCTATTGTAATACCTGCACCACGAGAGCGCCCCCAAGCGCTGGCTATATTGTGACGATCAAACGTCCACGGTACTAGTGCTCCTGGCCATATACTTCTATAATCTGCACTATTAAGGCTACTACCACTAGTATCACAACCTGCACTACGTGTTTGGGTAGGTGCCGGATTTGCTCCCTGCGGAGTAGTAATGTCGTAATAAGAATAACCATTAGGTTCAAGATAACGCACACCATCTGAGGCTAGGAGCTCTCTTATAGTTTCTAGCTTTGTGACCTCAAGATCTACGACATTAAGAACCTCATCTTCTTTAACTCTGAAGTCTTTTTTGGCAACTTGCTCACTACTTTGAACCAAATCTATAAGACCGATTCTTGTAGCATCAAGGCGATCGTTTTTTTCTGTTCTAAAGCTTTCACCTTTTTCACCATAACCTATGGTAAGAACGTTACCCCCGTGTACTGTGGCGCTCCAAAGCACATTGGCCGGGACCTCACTCCAAGAGAATGATTGTTTTTCATAAAATGACTGGTTGATTAAAGCGTTAATTTCTTCGATAGTTAAGAATGCGTCTGAGTCTTGAAGGTTTACTTCTACATTTTCTGTAATAACGTCTGATGCTTCTTCTTGATCTTTTGTACACGAGAATGCCGCAAGAAGGCACATTCCTAATACTAGGGAGCTTGTTTTCTTCATATTGATTGGGTTTGTGTTAAAACTCCCTCAATGTATTAAAATTTTAATAATTATGCGCGCATAATATTAAATTCGTAATATTTTACACAAAATTTTGAAGAATACGCTTTTATCAGCAAGCTGTGCTTATGCTTAATTTAAGCCTTTTGAAGTGCCTGCTTACCCAAATACTTCCAAAAAAAGAAACCTATAGTAGTCCCCACAAGTGCCCCTACTAATATGTCACCAGGGTAATGTACCCCCACTAGAATGCGACTCATAATAAAAAGTAGTGGCCAGATATAAAATACATACACCCATTTAAATCTTGACCGCAATGCTAGTACAATAAATGTCGTCATTGCAAATGATACCGCTGCGTGACCAGAGAAAAAACTAAAGTTACCTGGAGTTTGTAATACCCGTATAAGCTCTGCAAGCTCTGTAGTATTATTAGGCCTTAATCTACCTACTGTATTTTTTACGATTTCCGTCAGACCAAGAGTTACAGCAAAAACTACAAGTGTAATACCTACACCTATAAATGCCTTACGGCGTGTGTATACTATAAAAAAGAGAATAAAAAAGAGAATGTAGAGTGGTGTCCAGTGCTCAATTTTAGTGACAAAAATCCAGAAGGCATCATATTCTTCTATACCCAGACTATTGAGATATATAAATAATGACCTATCCCATTGCTGGAGTTGTTCCCACATCTAGAGCGATCTTTTTATAGGGCCAGTGATGTCGTTTATATCTTCCTTTGCCTTATCTATTTCTTTCTTGATATCCTTAGTCACATCAAGATCTATATCGTTACGCTCTGCGGTTTTAGTTATTTCAGATTTGATATCATTTGTAGCGTCTTTAATTTGACGCATACCTTTCCCTAAACCACGTGCGATTTCTGGAACTTTATCTGCACCAAAAACCATAATCACTATAAAAATAATGAAGGCAATCTCGGTACCAGAAATAAATAGAGGTAAACTTATCATAGACTACAAAGATATTTAATAGCAATATGGTTTAAAAACTTTATATAATATTATTGAGCACATTAACGGTGTGTTTTACGCTTTCGCGAAAGCGTAATCAGGTTTTCATATTTTATTAACCAAAACTTAGAGTATGCCTGCCTAAATCACAAACTACAAAAACTCAAAAACCTAAAAATCAACGAATTAATAATTTAAAAAAAGTTGCTTAAGCTATAACTAAAAAATCAATTAAAAAAAACTTTAAGATTTTTGTAACATTTTGCAACTTTGCCTCGTATAATAGACAAACGTCAACCCAAGTTTATTTCAGCCCTATGAGACAGCTTAAAATCACCAAGCAGGTTACTAACCGCGAGACCGCTTCATTAGATAAGTACCTTCAAGAGATAGGTAAAGTAGATCTTATCACTGCAGAAGAGGAGGTAGAACTCGCACAACGTATAAAGGCGGGTGACCACCGTGCACTTGAGCAGCTCACTAAGGCAAACTTGCGTTTTGTAGTATCTGTATCTAAGCAATACCAAAATCAAGGGCTTACACTACCAGATCTCATTAATGAAGGCAATCTAGGACTTATAAAGGCGGCACAACGTTTTGACGAGACGCGTGGGTTTAAATTCATATCATATGCCGTGTGGTGGATAAGACAATCTATTTTACAGGCGCTAGCAGAGCAATCTCGTATTGTTAGATTACCTCTTAACAAAATAGGATCTATAAATAAGATCAACAAGACTTTTGCTTTTCTTGAACAAGCAAATGAACGACCTCCTAGCCCAGAAGAGATTGCAAAAGAACTTGATATGACCGTTAAGGATGTTAAGGAGTCTCTTAAAAATTCTGGCCGACACGTAAGTATGGATGCTCCTCTTATAGAAGGAGAGAATTCTAACCTTTATGATGTACTTAACTCTGGAGAGTCACCTAACCCTGACCGTGCTTTATTGCACGAATCTCTTAAAACGGAAATAGAAAGAGCCCTAGAAACACTTACTCCTCGTGAGGCAGATGTAGTGCGACTTTATTTTGGCCTTGCAGATCAAAGACCTATGTCTCTAGAAGAAATAGGTGAAACCTTTGACCTTACTCGTGAACGCGTGAGACAGATTAAGGAGAAAGCCATACGCAGGCTTAAACATACCTCAAGAAGTAAAATTCTTAAGACTTATCTTGGATAAACGTGACATATGCACCGATAAAAGGCATAATTTCTTAAAGTTTTAGTTTAACTTTTTATAGAATAAAAGTTTTGGTATCTTTACCATACTTAATGTAAGTAATTAACGCCACTGGCGACCTAATAAAAGTAACAACAGTTTATCATAACTGTTCGTTTTTTGATTGATGAATGAATCCCCGGCTGATTACCGGGGATTTTTCATTTCCAATATTTAGATAATCTTATCTTTACCCTAAACAATACTTTATGTCTTCAAAACTTATAGCGCCTTCTGTACTAGCAGCAGACTTTGCAAACTTGCAACGTGATATAGAAATGATAAATGCTAGTGATGCAGACTGGTTTCATATTGATATAATGGATGGTGTTTTTGTACCTAATATATCTTTTGGTATGCCAGTACTTAGAGATATCACTAAGCACGCAAGCAAACCTATAGATGTACACTTAATGATTGTAGATCCAGACAGATATATACAAACCTTTGAAGATCTGGGGGCAAACATTCTTACGGTTCATTATGAGGCTTGCACACATTTACATAGAACACTACAAGCCATAAAAAATGCTGGTATGAAAGCCGGTGTTGCCCTTAACCCACATACACCTATCACATTACTAGAAGATGTAATAAGAGATATCGATCTTGTATGTGTGATGAGTGTAAATCCTGGGTTTGGTGGGCAAAAGTTTATAGAAAACACCTATGATAAAGTAGCAGCTCTTAAAACGCTTATTACAAAAAAAGAGGCGGCAACTCTTATAGAAATAGATGGAGGTGTTACTTCAAAAAATGCATCACAACTTATAGAGAAAGGAGCAGATGTGCTCGTAGCTGGAAGCTATGTCTTTAAGGCCGAGGACCCCGTAAGCACAATAAAAAATTTAAAGACTCAAATCTCTTAATTAATCACTTAACAAAACAAAAAAGCCATCGCAGTATACTGCGATGGTTTATAAATTCTTTTTGGTTAGTCTCTTGACATAAATATTCTAAGTATGTACCAAAATAATAGCATAAGTGATGCAAATAATCCTAAGGCAGCAGCTACATACTGCTCCTCATCATATTTATGAACCATATTTGAGGTTGTATAAAGTATAGATCCAGCAGCTAGTGCTACCATCCCTACGCTAAACCAAAGTCCTAAGTCAAATCCAAATAACAAACCTGCAACCATTAGGCCTATAGCAAGAAAGAAACCAATGGTAAGTATTGATCTTAAGAACGAAAAATCTTTTTTTGTGACAATAACTACTCCAGATAGTCCTGCAAAAAGTGCTATGGTCATTACAGCTGCTTTTTGAAGCATCTCAACACCATCTATCATTGAGAAAGCTATGAGCAATAAGGGTATAAAAATAAAAGCTTCGGCTACCACATAGATGCCTAGGGCGAGATAATGCTTAGTCTTATCACGGGAGTTAAGTGCTAGACCTTCGGCATAGTTTGTAACAAACATAAATGCTCCCAGTAACAATAACCAGCTCCACCCTCCAGTGAGTGACATTGCAAAATTTAAAATAGCAGGAGATTGAAAGAATAAGTACTCAGTAACTATAAATAGTAATACTGCTAGCGCAACATAGGTATATGTCTTTCGGTAGAAGTCTACACGTTGCTCGTCTGAGAGTGCACTTACGGGTAAAAATTGTGGCTGTGGTGATTCCATAAAAATATATTTGATTGATGATTACTAATTTCAAATGTAATAAATGATAGCTTAGACCGTAATACACTTTCTATAATCTTTATAGAGCTATGTCTAGCTTATATAAAATTACGCTTTCGCGAAAGCGTATACATTACTATTCTCAAAGCTTATCTCTCTTGCTCCGTTTTTAAAGTTACTTTTTTGAAGAAGCACCTTTGAAGTTTTGAGAACTATTTTTAAATAGTACATTAAATGTAGTAAGACTTCCATAGATACGAGTAATGTACTGTTGCAAGTCTATCTTATCTTGATCATCAAGGTTTTTACTTGCGTTTATCTTTTGCTCCATCACACGTACACGATCACGCACCATTACGATTTTATGAAAAAAACTATCTATAGGGATTTCTTTTGAAGCTAGGTTACTATCTTTTGGGTTAAAGGTAATTGTACCACCCCTCCACTTATCTGCTAGTGGCACGACCTCAGAAATATCGCTGTACCTTTTTAACAAGTCTCTTAAAGACTTCTCTACTTCATAAAAACTTACCGTATCAACCTCATCTTCTATAGCTTCTATCACGTCAAAATGATCATCTAGCGTGATGGTCTCAAGTCCCCCATCTATAAAAGTAACCCAGTATAACTCTGCAGTTACGTTTGTAATCACTCCCTTACCTAGTTTATGGTGATTTATTCTACTCCCTATTCCTAATAATGTGTTCATTTACTATTGTGTTTGTATAAGGTCTAAGATATTATTCTCTTTTGAAAATTACACATACTCATTGCAAAAATCACCCGTATTGAATTGTTGAGGAACTATTTTTTTTAGAATTATGTTAACAAGAGTTTAACGTATGCCACAAAACCCATAGCACATAAGCTGCGTAGGTATCTGAAATAAATAACATACAACAATGAAAACAGTATCAAAAATTTTAATTGCCGGCGCACTTGTTGCTGGCGTGGGTGCCCTCATTGCGGCAGATCACCTAGACGCACCAGCAGTAGGAGGAACTACCGCAGACATCACAGACTATTTTGCCTTTGAGAGTGCAGAAAATGGAGACAACACCGTATTTGTAGCAAACGTGCAGAGCTCGCTAGCACCTGCAGGTAATGACGCAACATTTGACGAGAATGTACTTATTGAATTTAATATAGATAACACAGGAGATCTAGTAGAAGATCGCGTGATACAGGCTATAGCTAGAGACGGGAGAATGTACTTTTTTGGACCATATGCACCTGCTACCACTGGATTAAATAGTACGATAGACGCTTCACAAATGATAGGTTCGGTAGCGATTACTACAGATGGTAATGCTATTACAGAAACTACAGAAGATGGTATTAAAATGTTTGCAGGACCTAGAGAAGATCCTTTCTTTTTTGACTTTGGGACTTTTAATGCTGTTATAGGCGGAGATGCAGAAAACAATGGCCCTAATGGAGGTTTTCAAACTGCCGAAAATGCGGTAGACACCTTTGATGGTACAAATGTATTATCTATCGTGGTAGAACTCCCTAATGCTTTAATTGGACCTACTGTACCTCACCCAGCAGGGTTTGATGTACAAGTATGGAACACTTGGGTAGAAGCAAAAAGACAACAATAATATTAAAGACTTATAAAGATGAAATTACAAAACATAAAATACCTCGTAGTAGGTGCCGTACTAGCAGGGTTTGTATCGTGTAACGATGATGATGATTTATTTATACCTGCTCCAGAAGAGCAAGTAGAAATGGAGGAACTTAACTTTGAAGGGACTTTTGCTCAAGAAGACCAGATGGGTAGAGCAGCCATTAACACCGTTCTTAATGGTGATAGTGCTGCAAAAAATAGCTTTAACCTTACCATACCATCTGAGATGGTGGCAAACTTTCAGCAAGGGTTTCTAGATAGAGCTGTTGCACTACACGCTGCTTTTGGTGTAGAATATGAAAATAACGTTCTTGGTCTAGATGCAACTACACTTACTACGGTACTTGCGGCAGATGTATTACAAGTTGCACCAGATGCTCCTACTACGTATATAGATGGTGCTGGTAATGTACTTACAGGTCGTAATCTTACAGATGACGTTGTAGATGTATCACTTATACTTCTTTTTGGAGGTAATAATGGTGACCGTTTTAATGGTCAAGATCTTGATAATGATGGCGTGGCAGATTTACCAATACTTGTTACAGATAATGTACCAAACACCGGCGAAAACCCAAGCACCACATTCCCATACCTAGAAGGACCTCACTAGTCCCAAAATAATAATTACAAAGGGGCTGAAATTTTTCAGTCCCTTTTTTAATAAAACAAACTATGAAAACCTACCAACTATACCATACAAGATATTTAATAGCGTTATGTACGTTATTATTTCTCGCATCGTGCCATAGTCATAAAGAAGAGACAATTACAAACCAAAATGACTATAACGCATATCTTACCTCAAGTAACAATACAAAACTTACTGAGCTTAATGATCAAGTAGCATTCTGGAACAGTCGTATTAAAAAGGACAGCTCACAAATAATAGACCTAAGCAAAAGCGCAGGAACTTACACCGCCCTTTTTAATCAAAATGCAGATATCGAGATGCTCAAAAAGGCTGAGCAAAATTTACATAAGGCCGCACAAAAAGCAGCGATAGGAAAAGATAATTACCTGCGTGCGCTCGCTCAAAACTATATCACACAACACCGCTTTAAAGAAGCAAAGAAGATGATAGACTCTGCCGCACAAGTAGGCGGTGAGATAAGCGCTAGCAACTTTGTATTATTTGATGTGGCAATGGAGCTAGGTAATTATAAAGAAGCAAAAGCTTTACTAGATAAAGAAGCAGATTTTTCTAACTACAATTACTTAATACGACTTGCAAAATGGGAGGACTACAGCGGTAATCTAGACGCCACTATACAGCATATGGAAAACGCAATGCACATCGCAGAGCGCAGTAATGTTGCAGATCTCAAAATATGGGTATACACAAACCTAGCAGATTATTATGGGCACGCTGGACGCATAAAAGATTCTTACAATCACTATCTCAAAACTTTATCTCTAGACCCTTCTAACGCTTACGCGAAAAAAGGAATTGCCTGGATCACCTATTCATATGAGAATAACCCGCAGGAGGCATTGCGTATTATTGAAGCAATCGAAAAAAACACAAAAAGCCCAGATTATGCATTACTAAAATCTGAAATCTATGAATATATGGGCGATAACAAAACTGCCGAAAACTTAAAGAAACAATTTATAAATAGTGCCACTGCAATAAACTACGGCGATATGTACGGTGCTTACCTTGTAGAACTTTATGCATCTAAACCAGAAACAGCAGGTAGAGCAATAACTCTAGCAAAAAAGGAAGTGAGCAACCGCCCCACCCCTATGTCTTATGATTTACTAGCCCACGCACACTATGGAAAAGGTGAGTACAAGCAAGCGCTTAAAATTGTACAAGACCAGGTAATAGGTAAAACATATGAGCCCGCGGCTCAGTTTCACACAGCACAAATCTACAAAGCACTAGGTATGCAAAAAGAGCTCACCCCTATTAAAGAAGAACTCTTAGAAACAAGTTATGAGTTAGGACCAGTAACCTACTCAGAAATAAAAAATCTATAAAAGTAAACCAAGACACAAACTTTTACGTAAGTGTCTACATAAGAGGGAAAACTATAAGGTTGGGTAGTTTTTTTTTAGTTTGTTTGTAAACGATCTACTTTTTTTAAGTAGATCGTTTTTTTGTTTATAACCCACCTCCTAGTTAAAATCACAGTTCGCAATATCATATATATTAAAGCTGGTTACTTAATTATATATAAGGTAAATGAGAAGACACACAATGGCATCCCGTGTCTTATATATGAAATTTAAGAAGGAAATTAAGAGGTTACTACGCCTAGGGTATAAAGTTGCTCAAGAGTAGGAGATTCACTTCCTCCGGCAGGTTCTAGCGTGATACCAAATGCTTCTGACTGGTTAGGATTATCAAGTTCAAAAATTTGATTACCCGTAACATCATACTGGTCTAGTATCCCTAAGCTGGTAGGCGTGAGTGGTTCTAAAGTAAGCGACCAGACTTGGTAGACCTTTCCTTGTGGTGGTTCTGGCAGCCCCTTTACGTCTACATAAGTCTTACCATTTTCTTTATCCCAGTACACAGAGGCATATGCTTCTGGCGCAACGGCTTGCGCACCTAGCGGTACAGCGATAAGATCTTGCTGTCTTATAACGTTAAGGATATCTTTTGTATGCTGTAAATCAGATTCGGCTACTTGGGTTTTAGACTCTTGCAATAGTAATTCTCGCTCTGTATCTACAAGCTGGTTTTCTAGCTTACTGTTTTCAGTGTATAAATAACCTACTCCAGCAAGTAAAAGAATGGCTGCTGCCCATAATATTATGGTAGGTATAGGAGTTCGCTTTCGCGAAAGCGGTATTACTTTACCATCTACATCTATATACTTTCTTAGGTTGCTAAAGTCTGCCACCTGAGCCGGAGCGGCTGCGCTGGCAAGTTTCAACAAGCTATTTTCTATAGAAACTACTTCTTGTAAGAGTACAGGATTTTGCGCTACGATGTGAGCAACCTCGACCATCTCTTCCTCAGGAAGGGTCCCATATACAAAGAGTTCAAGCACTCCAGAGTCTATATATGTTTGTGGGTCTTTCATTCTACTCCTACAATATCTCTTAATTTTTTTATGCAGATTCTATTTCTTGTTTTTACAGTTCCGAGAGGAATTTCTAGCTCTTCGGCTGTTTCCTTTTGGGTATACCCTTTAAAAAACAAGAAGTGAATTATCTTTTTACAAAGCGGTTCTAAAACGTCTACAAATTTTTGAATCCCTATGGCGTCTACAGAGGTATTAAAACTCCCTCTCGCTTCAAGAATATCTACGAAATATTCGGCCGTATGGTTTTTACGTTGATTCTTAAATGCCTTAGATCTTGTTTTATCTATTGCACTGTTGCGTGCTATGTTGAGCATCCAGGTAAAGAATCTACCTTTCTTTGGGTTATAACGATCTGAGTTATTCCAGATTTTTACAAAAGTGTCTTGTAGTACCTCTTCAGATAATTCTTTGTCGTGCAGTATACTATTAATAACTCCAAAGAGGCTCTCACTATATAGCTCATATATCTTCTCAAAAGACATAGCGTCTTTTTGAAGAAATCTAGCAATTAAAGCATCTGGTTGTGTCATCATAGGGAACGGGAAAGGTAATAATTATGCAGTAACAAATATGTTAAATAGTAAGTTTCTTAAAACTCTTTTATCATAGAATTTTATCTCTTATGTAACAATGGTTACGTACAACCTGAGTATTGCAAATTACTTTTACTTAAAACTTACGGTTATGCTCAAAGGAACTAAATTATATAGTGTGGTACAGATGAAGTGCCCAGTGTGTCAAGAAGGTGATTTTTTTAAAGGTCATCCTTATAAGTTAAGCACTATGGGTAAAGTTAACAAGCGTTGTTCTTGCTGTAACACAAAATTTGAACTTGAGACTGGTTTTTATCAAGGGTCTTACTATGTATCATATGCACTAGGAGTTGCTTTGTTTATTGCTGTGGTAGTGCTTAATTATATATTTAGAGAAGAACTTACTCCTTCTTCTCTTATGATATCTTTTGTGGTATCACTCATCATTTTATTTCCGCTACTATATGCGCTATCTAAAATTATCTGGGCTCAGTTTTTCTTTAATTATGATCGTACTGCGAGCAAAAAATCTAAAGTTACGAGTGCATAAGCTTACGTATTCTTAAGCTAGTAAGATAAAGCAAAGAATTACCTTACTTTTGTAGTACTTATTATGTCTAGATCCATTCTAGACAAACCCATTATAAATTATAACCTATGGAGGTATCTCACCTTGTAGATGCGATAAATGCTCAAAAAAAAGAAGTGCACGTCACTGTGCGGTTAAAAAAAGAATCTCAACGATTTACACAGCTTCTTTTTAATACTCTTTTTGACATAGAGACAGATGTCGAGTCATCACTTCTTGAGCTAGAGGTTTTATTTACCACTATAAGAGACCTTGCTTGTCCAGAAATAAAAGGTAAACCCTGTAAAACCTGGACAGATTTTATGCAGAGTATACCTAGCATTTGCATAAGTCTAAAGAAAGATGCTCAAGCTATTCTTGCAAATGACCCCGCGGCAAAAACACTTGAGGAAGTCTATCTTGCATATCCTGGTTTTTTTGCAATTTCAATTTATAGAATGGCAAGAGAATTCTATAATCTAGGCTTACCGCTCATACCAAGATTAATGACAGAGTATGCTCACCAACTTACAGGTATAGACATACACCCCGGAGCTACCATAGGTAGCTCGTTCTTTATAGATCACGGTACTGGTGTAGTTATAGGAGAGACAGTAGAGATACACGACCACGTAAAACTATATCAAGGTGTTACACTAGGCGCACTTATTGTGACTAAAGAATTACAAAACACAAAACGCCACCCTACCATACTTAATAATGTAACTATCTATGCAAATGCTACTATACTAGGTGGTGATACAGTAATAGGTGAGCA